>NZ_JAMPKB010000029.1:0-71295 GCF_039961925.1 Trichocoleus sp. DQ-U1
TGAATGGATAGAGATAGAGGCTTATCGGGACTGGAAAAGTTTAGTAAAGTATGTCAAAAATGTGCTAAAAAAAGTCGGAACCGAATATGTAATTAATTTTGCTTAAGCACTTATATAGTATATAGTCACTAACGTTCTTGAATTTCCTAATTTAGTCGGAACACACATTCCTTTTGAATTTTGAAAGAAAGTTCAGGAAGCCGAATGTGTAGAAGCGCAATCGGCAAATTGAAAAACATCAGGAAAAACTTCTTTAAGCTTATGAATAATTTTTTACCCATTGCTTACTTTCAGAACAAATTTGTCCCTTTCAACGAAGCCAAAGTTTCTATTGCTACCCAAGCTTTGCACTATGGAACGGGTGCGATTGGCGGATTAAGAGGGATTCCCGATCCTCAAAATGACAAGCAAATTTTACTATTTAGATTAGACCGTCATTGCCAAAGGCTAAGTGATAGTGCTAAGTATTTACACTACGATATACCAGCCTCTAAAATTCGAGAAACTATCGTTGATTTTATTAGAAAAAATCAACCAAGCAAGTCTTTTTATATACGCCCTCTCGTATATACTTCGGGGTTAGGAATTGCTCCTAGGCTCCATAATGTTGAAAAAGACTTTTTAGTTTATGGAATTGAGTTAGCAGATTATTTATCTCCCGAAGGAGTCAGCTGTCGAATTAGTTCCTGGTATCGACAAGAAGATCGCAGCTTGCCGCTTAGAGGCAAAATCAGCGCCGCATATATTACTTCTGCCTTAGCGAAAACTGAGGCGGTAGAGTCCGGCTTTGATGAGGCGATTATGATGAATTCGCAGGGAAAAATTTGCGAAGCCTCTGGGATGAATATATTTTTAGTGAGAAATGGGCAACTGATTACCCCTGGATTTGAACAGGATATTTTAGAAGGAATTACCAGAGATAGCGTCCTAACAATTGCCAGAAATCTAGGAATTAAAACGATAGAAAGACCCGTAGATAAATCAGAGCTTTTTATCGCTGACGAAGTTTTCTTGAGCGGGACGGCTGCCAAGGTTGCGCCCATCAAAAAAATTGAAAATTATCAATTACCAGAGAGCAAACCGATTACTACAAAACTGCGAGAAAAACTCATCGCGATTACGGAAAATCGAGATCCCGATTATCAAGATTGGGTAGACGCGATCGCGCTTGAATAAGAAAATCCGTCAGACGGAGAGACAAAGGCAATCTCATCTCTACAAACTAAACTCCCTTCGCAGGATAAAAGAACAGAAACCTCGGCAAGACTCGAAGGCGATCGCAACATTGATATCTGATTGCCACTCCCGCGTCACATCCACGGCTTACGCTTTTATTTGTATCAATGAAACTCCTCAAATCATAAAAGCAATGCTGCCCTCTCACCAGAGAGGGCATTTTTGTTAGCAGAGGAGATCCGCTCATAAACCAACCCTCAATAAGCGCTACGCCTTAACGCCCGCCCATCTGTCGCAGGATAGCAGTACACAGATCGCTATTAACATCGAGAAAACCATCAATGGCAGTAAAGTGGTTTTTACCAGGTTGGGGTAGATATTCGCCGTGTAAACCTTTTGCTTTCCAGGCTGCTAGAAACTCATCGGACTGGCGTTGAAATTCTTTGGATTCATCCCCGCCGTAGGTGACAATCAGCGATCCAACTTTGTCGGGAATATGCAGGATGGGGCTGTTGCGGAGAACTTCTCCCCAAGTTAATTGTAAAGCGGGTTGCAGCCAGGTGTAGGGAAAGGGCATCAGGTCAAATAAACCACTAATCGCGCAGCCTCCTTTAATGATATCGGCGGGTAAACCGTAGGTTCCTTCCCAGTCAGTTGCCATCAGCATTGCTGTTAGTTGACCGCCAGCCGAGTGACCAGAGACATAAATTCGATCGCGATCGCCTCCAAAACTAGAAGCATTTTTGTAAATCCAGGCAACCGCTGCTCGACTCTGGCGCACGATTTCATCCATTGTTACGGCAGGACACAAAGCATAGTTGGTAACAACTACTGTCACTCCCGCTTCGACAGGTGCTTTGGCAACTAAACTAAATTCCTGGCTGCTGAGCAGTCGCCAGTAGCCACCGTGAATAAACACCAAGATGGGGGCATCCGGTTGAGCGGCTGGAAAGATATCCAGATGTTCGGCTAGGGTGGGACCAAAGGGAACCTGGAGTTTGCAGTACAACGCAGAGCGTACGCTAGCGCTTGTTTTCACGTAGAAATCTGCGTACACAGTGAAATCTGGTACTGACTTTTCTACGTTATATTCAGCATCCAGCTCGGCTTGCGTTGAGAAATTACGATAGAGCATAGAGCGTTTCTCGGTTGGGTGGAATAGATTGCGGTTCTAACGTTCAGTAGCGGCTTTTTGAATGTCATTGTAGAAGCATGGCATTCAAAAAGCCCTTACTGATGTATCGCACCTAACCCTTGAATTGCTATACTTATGAGCCTTCTGTTTCTCGCAGTCGAAACGTGCATCTATTGCAGTTTGATACCACGTTGACGAGTGCGAATCAGGAACAAGGCGATCGCTACCAACCCGATAATCGCAGACGGTTCGGGTACACTAGCGTTAAAACGATTGTTCTGTTGCCTCAGCTGCTCTTTTCCATCTTCAACCGAACGATTAAAACGGTCTTTCTGAGCTTCCGCAATTTTAAGAGCCTGTCGTTGCTCGTCATTGACCAGTACAATCATGGACGAGTAAGGCGTGACAATTTTGTAAGTTTTAGCGATCGCATGAATGGCATCCAGTTGAGCAATCTGCTTTCCCTTTATCTGTTTGCTCAGCCCCAAAACCATTTGCCGCGCCGCCAGAGCTTCAAAACCTTTACTGTCGGGCTTTTGAGTTGTATCAGCACTCTGACTGTTCTCCGGGGCTTTTTCCAGAACCCAAGCATAGCCATCCACTACGCTGACGACAGATGACCCTAACGCTGCCTTCGTTGCCTGTCGCTGCAAAACTTCGGAAATTTTAGTACACACACCGCCACCACTGTCTTGAATGGCTTTAAGAGTTGCATCGTCGTAAGCAGGTGGCAGCGATCCTAGATGCACCATCCACAACGGTGCAGGCATTACTGGCACATCTTTACGATTGTCTGATAACTCGTAACCGCTTTCATCCGTCACCAATAAGATGCCGTCGTAAGACGTATTCCCTCGCAGTTGCGTAAACTGCCGCAGCATTTCCTTGGGTTGTATGCTGCCGTAGAATGTCATCTTCCTGGCATTGAAGCGACTGATATCATCGATGCGCTGCGGTTTTGCACCAGGGGACGCACTGATGTACAAATCAGCATCATTATTCGCGAAGATGTTGTCAGCAAAGCCGTGTTGTTCCAACCAGCTCAATGTTTCCGTCAGTTCTTTGGTGTGTACTGCCATACTCCGGGAAGCATCGACAATGACTGCAAACCGCTTCCCTTGGGGCATCAAGTAATTTTTTGCAGCTAACGGCTTGGCTAAGATTTGGTAGCCATCTGGCAAGTTAACCTGATGCAGACTTGGCTGATATTGCCCAGTTGCTGGTAAAAAAGGTTCCAACCATTCATCACCAACCCGTGCTAAAACTTCTCCATTGCGGATACGCTGGGTGTCCTGATTCCAAAAAATGTTACGCTTCTCGCCTAGCTGAGGTAACGCCCACCCCTTCTGTTGTCGCATGACTTTATAGGTCAGCCACAGATGCATTTCGGTTGGTCGATCTTCTGACTCCGCTTGTTCCTGCGGTGATAAACGGGGAGGAATGGGAAAGGCTCGCAAGCGATATTGAAGTGGCCCAACTTGCTCAAGTAAAGCTGGATCGACGGGACGCCAGCGCCTTACCTGTGAAGTATAAACTTTCTGAGCGGCACCGCGTGGCGAAACCTTAAAGGGGAAGCGCTTGGCTAAGTTCTCGCTGTCGCCCAGCCATACTCCTGTAATTGCAGCGCTTTCTGGCAAAGAAAAGGAATAGAAAATTTCCTCAACATCAGTGGTTTTGTTGGCATATACTTCGTAGAGTTCCACATCTGCCCAATCGCCCTGTGGTTTAACGGTGACTTGTTGCGATCGCAACCACACCTTTTCCTGGTTAATATTCAGCAACCCTGCCTTTGCATCGTCCAAATTTCCACTAGATTGCAAAGCGTGTTGAATTGCTTGTCGTTCTGCTTTTTGAATTGGCTTGTCAAAAAACTGGGCGTACAGCTTTCCAGCTTTTTCCATATCTCTTAGGGAACCGTTGTATAAGAACGGCGACATCAAGTGATTGTAGCTGTCTTGGAAGAACTGGGAAAGCAGCTCTGGTAAGCCAAAAACGCTCTCATACATAACGCGGATATGATTGTTTTCTTCTGAAGTGCCAAGATACCGATAAGAAGAAAAGTAAGCGTTCAGGAGTCCATCCCGAATCAAGTCGGACTTGGCTACAAGTGCTGCCTTTTCGCTGTCTGATGGTGCTGGGTTCTCTAACAGTTTAAATGCCTGAATCTGAGGCTGGGCATTGAATGAGAGGCACAGAATCATCCAAGCAGTCACCACCGTCCCCGAACCAATAACAGTGCGGTTTCGCCCATGCTGAGCCGCAAAAGCACGTAAGATTCGCTGCCCAGATTGAATGTAGTAGCTTGCCAATATCCACGGCATGAACAGGGATAGGACAACGCTCACACAAAAGAGCATAAAAGAGACAGGCATCCACCAGTTTTTGGCAGTCCATATATACGAAAAGTCTCTTATCCACTGAAATTGGAAGAAGTTGTACACGAGAAAGGCGGCTGCGGGTGCGGCATAAAATAGCAGCAGTAACCCTAGGTACACACCAACCCCCGGCATCAGACTGTGAGCCATCATTTGCAACCATGCGATCGCTCGATGACGTTTTGCATAGCCGTATAGCACTTCGAGGTAAAAAGCAACGATACAAACGCCCACTGTGCCCAAAATCAAAGCGCTAGCGGGGGTGAGTTCCGCAAGCCGGAGGCGGAGTCCCTGTCTGAGGAAAAAGAAGAGTAGGCACAGGAGAAACAGGGGTGCTTCCACGCCATAAAACAAACGCATCAGCTGTAAAGGTTGCTTACGGAAACGCCGCAGTCCCAGCACCGTACAGATAATCGATATCACAATCAGAACTGCAAGGGTAATGAAAAATTCTCTTTCGATCGGACTATTCGACGCAGCCTTAATGATTTCGCCTGTATATGCAGGCCAATACCCAGCGCAGACAACCAGCAAAAATGTAATATTACAGAACCAAAATATGCCGTGATATGTGGCATGAAGCAGATTCTTCATAATGCAAGTACACCTAGGAACAAATTTTCGATTATTTAGAAAATGATTGATAAACCATTGATAATTTTGGTTTCAATCAACCCGAAATTAAATTCTCATTAACCATGATTTCTTCAACTGCGATTCTGGATATTTCGTAAAACTATCTTCATTTTCTTTTTTTTAGCCTCCTAAAGCGCTAATGCCTATGCTTTGCTAAGGCGTTTCTTTAATTCTTCAATTCCTTATGTACGCTAATCCCAATTTGCAAAGATTCATTGAGCAAACAACTATATTCATCTACGCGATCGTTCAGACTAAATGACATCAACGAAGTGAGATTTTCTTCAAGATTTGCAAATAACTCATAATGATTGCTCAGAAATTGACGATGTTTCCTCATGAGCATTTCCGCTTGTAAAGCGCTGCTCAAGGTTTCTTTAGTAATGCTCAAAGCTTGGATGACTTCTTTTCTAGTGCTGAGGTTATTACAGCGAGAGGGTGAACGACTTGCTGATTCTAGTTCATCGATGAGAGCGATCGCTTGAATTACGCGATTGTACTTATCGACTTTATCTAGTAACCTCGATAAAGATTTGACTTGTTTAACTTGTTGCCAAAAATAAGCATTCCAAATCAAGACACCCAACAGAGAAATACTAGAAATGATGATTAATAATCTGGTAACACCATCTGTATTTCCCGGTAAACTTCCAGCGTTGCGAAGTAAAATTAGACTCACTGGCATAACAAAAATTAAGACCAGCATGAGTAGAAATAGTTCCGTCAGGAGAACTGATAGCATCTGCTTGGGATTTTTGAGGATAAACCCTCTATAAGCATCAATGGCTAGAGCAGTGCTAGGATCTAAATCAACCAAAGTCTCCAGCTCTTCTTTTGTCATCTGTAAATTTTCTAAGTCAGCTTGCATATCAGTTGGTTCCTGTTACGTGCTTAACGAAGACCTAGTGCGTCAGAAACTATTTTCAAAAGATGAAAGTAAAAGTTACTTTCTAGAGGGCGAAATAGCTCGAAGGGGCTACCAGGATTGCCAAAAAAGGGTCTGAGCGTCCATCCTAGTTGGCTTCCGACAAAGCCATATAACACTAACCAGCCTCGAATCATCGCCGTGCGGTTACTTGGCTTGTCAGAATCTTTCTCGTTGATATATATCAGGCTTCGATAAAAAACATTAATCCCAATCAAACCTGTAATGGTAAAGACCAGTACATTCAAGAGTTTAAAAAATTGATAATCGTTAATGGAAAGACGAAAAAACAGGGTGATTGGTGCAAAACTGAAAAGCATTACCCCAATGATTGACATTGAAGCTAATAGTAAAACCAGGTATTGTCCAAAGCTGCGCCTAGAGCCTGAAATTACATCAAAGAAATATAAATTAGGTAAACAAACAGCTAGAGTGATTAAATATAAGGCTGGTAGCTTAATGGCTGAAGCAACCATTTGCAATCCGCCACTAAACGAGCCGATGATTGCTCCATAAAGTGCAAAAAAGACTGAACTACTAATTAACAAGGAAACAATTTTGGTTTCAATTCTTATCCCTTTACTAATCTCTTCCAGAAATTCCTGGCGATCGCGCAAAAAGTACATTAGGATTGCGAAGTGATTCATGACATCTTCTCCTATCAATTCAGGTATCGCTCTACGGATCTCTCAGGCACCTGCCTCAAAGTTGTGGGGATATACCCAAAATTTGTTACAAAACTTTACAAAAACCGTGAAGAGCGAAGATGGTTTGGATAGGCTGACCCGACAGCAAGAGGAGAGAATCTTACTTAATTCCCTGCTATGAACGAACGGGATGAGCGGCTAGGCAAACTAATTGAAGCAGTCCGTCAGCATCCATCTGGGAGCCTTAGCTGGCGAAAAGCGATGAATCAGCTGTTGATAGAAATTCAGCAATTGCCAGGATTGGCGAGATCCGCTCACCCGGATTACTTGGAAGCTTTGGATGATACATTGCTGAAATTGGCTGATGAAATACACGAATTTGAACCCAGACAGCCTTCTTTAGAGAAGAGTTTGGTGGCTTGGATTAACCTGAAATTACGCCTGAAATATGAAGTGCGCGACTTGCATTCCTCCCAGCAGACTCGCGCCAAAAATCCCAAGAATCCTCAAGCGGAATTTCAAGAACAACTGAGGAAACCACCCCTCTCGCTTGATGTGCCCTTGGGGGATGAGGGGAGCGAAACTTTTGGCGATCGCTTGGCGGCTTCAGTTCCCTGTACGCTTTTAGAAATAGAAGCACAAACCCGGCGAGAACAGGAACAGCGGAAAAATCAAAGAATTGGGGTTCAGCTAAAGCAATATATTGACCGAGATCCGGAAGGCAAACTTCGGCGTTGCCATCCCCAAGCTTATCCAGAGTGTAACTGCCAAATCCTCAGCCAGCGCTTGCTCTTAAAGTATCCACCCGACAAACTCGCTCTTGTAGCACGGGATCTCAACATTAATTACAACACCCTGAACTGGCATTGGAAAAACAAGGGAGTCCCGCTTCTCCAAGCGATCGCTAGAAGTTTGGGCTATCAACCAAATGTAGAAGAAGACTTATGAATAGCACCGCACCTGTTTCTCTTAACGTTCCCCTCAGCGACACCGCCCATCAGCTGGCGCGACAATTTGCACAAGAGCAAGCGACTCCTGAAAAAGGGGTACGGGTATATCTCAATACCCTGGCTGTGTGGGCGGTTCACCGCTATCTAAAATGGCTGAGATACGAGCCGGATCTCACCTCAAGCGACAGCTGGCATCCTGGTATGCGAGCCATGTTTGATGTGGCGGATCTGGTGTTGCCTAACTTAGGTAGATTGGAGTGCCGTCCCGTCCTGCCTGGGGAGACATCAGTTACGCTACCGCCAGAAGTGATGCAAGATCGAGTTGGCTATGTGGCAGTTCAGTTTGGATCGCGTTCTACTCCCACAGAACCAGTCTACTTGCAGGAAGCACAGCTGATTGGATTTGCTCCCGCTGTTGCTACTATCGATCCGCCAGAGGAACTGCAACTGGCTGACTTGCAATCTTTGGATGCACTGATGGAGTATCTAGATCAACTCGAATCGGCGCTGTCAGATGCACCCGACAAGACGCGATCGCACTTAAACAACTGGTTACAAAATCTCTTCGAGTCAGGTTGGCAGACAGTAGAAGAGGTATTGACGCCACAAACGCCCCTTTTAGCATTACGCAGATCGACTGTAAGACGGGCAAAGCAAATTGAGTTACAAACAAAAACAGTTGTTTTAATTGTCACCATCCAGCCAGAAAATCAGGAAAGGTTGGGCATTCATCTGCAACTTCGTTCTGTCAATCCACAAATGGCGCTGCCACCTCAACTGAAATTGATGGTACTTACAGAATCTGGGGAAGTGTTCCGAGAAATTATTGCTAGCAGGACTGATACCTTTATGCAATATGAGTTCAGCGGACAAGTGGGGGAACAATTTAGTATCAAAGTAGCGTTAGGAGATATTAGCATCACAGAAGCCTTTGTCATCTAGCAGGCAGCAATGGAAAAGTTAGTCATCTTGGATATCGATGGTGACTTGCATCAGGGAGCAATAGCAACGCTGGAAATTCGGGGAGAAGGCAACCATGCTGTTACCACCCGTGCCAAAGGTAAATTGCCCCCAGCACCTCAGTTACTGGAACAATACGAACACTGGCAGTCTATTTATCGCAGTCTGTCGTTCCTGTTTCGCTTGGAAGACAGAGGAGGACAAATTATTCAGGGTTCTCCAAAAGATTTACTTGACGCTTGCCGCCAGTCTGCTCAAACCTTAGCAGATAGTTTGACAATCTGGCTCAAAGCTGAGTCATTTCGCCCCATTCGAGAAAAATTACTCGAAAAATTATTACCAACCGATACAGTGCGGTTGATTCTGCAAATAGAAAACAACCAACTGCGACGACTCCCTTGGCATTTTTGGGATTTTTTCGAGCGTTATCCTAAGGCAGAAGTAGCGCTGGGAGCAACTGCTTACGAACGGGTGAAAACTGATGCCCCATTCCGGGAAAAACCCAGAATTTTAGCGATTTTGGGGAATGGGAACGGGATTGATATTGAAGCAGATCGACAGTTGCTTTCAAGTTTACTTGAGGATGCAGAAATTGTCTTTTTAGTAGAACCGCAACGCCGTCAGTTATATCAACAACTTTGGGACTCATCGGGGTGGGATATCTTATTTTTTGCCGGACATAGTTCCAGCCTTGCTTGTGGCGAAACGGGCGAGATCGAAATTAATGGTAGCGATCGCTTATCCATCACCGAGTTAACCTATGCTCTGAAAAGAGCCATAGAACGCGGCTTACAACTGGCAGTTTTCAACTCCTGCGATGGACTAGGCTTAGCACGTTCCCTCGAAAGCCTCCACATTCCCCAAATCGTCGTCATGCGGGAACCAGTCCCTGACTTGGTTGCTCAGGAATTTCTCAAGTATTTTCTCACTGCCTTTTCTAGGGGTGAGTCTTTTTATACCTCTGTGCGAGAAGCACGAGAACAGTTGCAAGCTTTAGAGGATCGATGTCCTTGCGCCAGTTGGTTGCCAGTAATATGCCAAAATCCCACAGCGGTGCCCATAATTTGGCAAGGATTACATGATAGAGGAAAAGGGTCTCTTGAGGGGTACGGACACGGCAGTGCCGTGCCCGTACAAACTGGGCAAGATTTCCCCTGTCCCTATCGGGGTTTGTCTGCATTTCAAGAAGCCGATGCACCGTTTTTCTTTGGCAGGGAGGCTTTCACTGAAAAACTGTTGAAAGCGGTATATAATCAGCCACTCGTTGCTGCGATTGGCCCTTCCGGTAGCGGTAAATCTTCCGCAGTCTTTGCAGGCTTAATTCCGCGTCTGCGTCAGATAGAAAACTGGCTAATTGTTAGCTTTCGTCCAGGGAATCGTCCTTTTTTAAAACTGGCAGAACAACTGATTCCCCTACTAGAACCGCAGTTGCGTGAAACGGATCGTTTGGTTGAAATCAACAAACTAGCAACAGCAATTCAGCAGGGTGACTTGCCATTAATTGCTGTGTTAGAGCGAATTTTAGATAAAAATCCCACAACTGACCACCTGCTTTTATTTGCCGATCAGTTTGAGGAATTGTACGCACTTTGTCAGGAAGCTGAAATCCGTCAACGCTTTCAAGATGAATTATTAACTGCTGTCAACCAGATACCCAGTTTTACCCTAATTCTCACTTTACGAGCGGATTTCTGCGAATACGCCCTTTCTTACCACCCCTTTGCCTCTGCGTTGCAACGCTTCCCCCCAGAATTTTTAGGGCAAATGAGCCGCTTAGAACTGCAAGCCGCGATCGCAAAACCAGCCCAGAATTTAGGCGTACAGATCGAGGAAGGATTGCGATCGCGCATACTAGATGCCGTTAGCTGCGAACCCGGTTCTTTGCCTTTACTGGAGTTTGCCCTAACCTTGCTGTGGGAACAACAATCCAATGGTATCCTCACCCATGCTGCTTATGATGCCATTGGAGGTGTTGAACAAGCACTCGCTAGTTATGCCGAACAGGTATATGCAGCACTCAAACCGGAAGAACAGCAACAGGCAAAGCGTATCTTTCTCCAATTGGTGCATCCCGGTGAAGGCACCGCCGATACTCGCCGCATCGCCACCCGTACCGACGTAGGACAAGACAATTGGAACTTAGTTACGCGCTTAGCAGATGCACGTTTAGTTGTTAGCAGACAAGATGAGGCAACCAGGGTTGAAACCGTCGAAATCGTCCATGAAGCGCTGATTCGAGAGTGGCAACGCTTACGCCAGTGGCTAGAAGATGACCGCAGCTTCCGGACTTGGCAGGAGCGATTGCGGATAGCTTTGCGACAATGGGATAGCCAGCAAGATGAGGGTGTACTGTGGCGAGGTGCGCCGTTATTAGAAGCCCAACATTGGTACGCCGAACGTTCGGCGGATCTGAGTTCAGCGGAGCAAACTTTTATACAGGCAAGTTTGGCACTGCAAGCACGAGAGCAGAGAGTACGCGATCGCCAACGAAGACAAGTTATCCTGGGACTCACGAGCGGTTTGATAGGACTAGGATTGCTAGTGGGAATTGCTACAAAGCAATGGCAGCGAGCCGAAACGGGTGAAATTGATGCTCAACTCAATGCTTTAAGTGCCTCCTCCGATGAACTTTTAGCCTCAAATAAAGAACTAGAAGCATTGCTGGAAAGTTTAAAGGCAGGTAGACAGCTACAACAATCTATCGAAGCCAAACCCGATACCCGCATTCGAGTGGTAACGGTTCTACAGCAAGCCGTCTACGGCGTCAGAGAGTATAACCGTCTAGAGGGACATCAAAGAACGGTCATTAGCCTCAGTTTTAGCCCGGATGGTCAAACCATCGCGTCTGCGAGTGATGACGGTACAGTTAAACTTTGGCAACGGGATGGCAGGCTGTTGACGACGCTGGAAGGACATCGAGACAAAGTAAAAAGCGTCAGCTTCAGCCCAGACAGCCAAATGGTGGCTTCTGCAAGTTATGACAAAACGGTGAAACTCTGGCACCGGGACGGTACACTCATAACTACTCTCAAAGGGCACGCTGGCAAAGTCAATAGCGTTGCTTTTAGCCCAGATGGTCAGTTTCTCGCCTCTGCCAGTGCGGATAAAAC
Source organism: Trichocoleus sp. DQ-U1 (assembly GCF_039961925.1). Classification (NCBI taxonomy): domain Bacteria; kingdom Bacillati; phylum Cyanobacteriota; class Cyanophyceae; order Leptolyngbyales; family Trichocoleusaceae; genus Trichocoleus; species Trichocoleus sp. DQ-U1. The sequence goes on from NZ_JAMPKB010000029.1 coordinate 11,915, forward strand.
GGTGAAACTTTGGCGGCGGAACGGCAGCCTAATTGTCACCTTAAAGGGTCATCGCTCTTGGGTAACAAGTATTCACTTCAGCCCAGACAGCCAAACCTTAGCGACAGCTAGCACCGACAAAACAATTAGACTGTGGCACCGCAATGGTAAATTGCTAGGGATTCTAAAAGGGCACACCGCTTCAGTTAATAGCGTCAGTTTCAGCCCCGACGGTCAGACTTTGGCTTCTGCCAGCGCAGATACTACAGTGAAACTCTGGCGTCAGAATCGGAGTCTGGGAGGTTTTGAAACTCGTCCCTACAGAACTTTCACCGAACACAAGGATCTCGTTTGGGCGGTTAGTTTTAGCCCAGACGGTCAAACCGTGGCTTCTGCCGGTGCGGACAAAACGGTGCAACTCTGGCGTCTGGATGGCACGCTTGTTTCTACCCTCAAAGGACACAGCGCTTCGATTTACAGTGTGAGTTTCAGCCCCGATGGTCAGAGTTTGGCTTCTGCCAGCGCCGATACTACAGTTAAACTTTGGCACCCTAACGCTGAGAAACTTCCCACTTTGCAGAAGCATGATTCTGAGGTGCGGGGTGTAAGTTTTAGTCCAGATGGTCAGACTTTGGTTTCTGCCAGCGCCGACAAAACAGTGAGGCTTTGGCATCAAGACGGGAAGCTGCTAAAAATTCTCAAAGGACACAATGGGGAGATTTACAGCATCAGTTTCAGTCCGGATGGACAGACGTTTGCTTCAGCGAGTGCTGACAAAACGATAAAATTGTGGCACAAAGACGGCACGCTTCTGAAGACCTTCCAGGGACATACTGCTAGTGTCTTGAGTGTTCGTTTCAGTCCAGATGGTCAGACTTTAGCCTCAGCGAGTGCTGACAGAACTGTGAAACTCTGGAATCGGGATGGAACTCTGCTGGATACCTTAATCGGACATCAGGAATCGGTAACAAGCGTGAGTTTTAGCCCGGATGGACAGACTTTAGCTTCTGTGAGTGCTGACGAAACGGTGAAGCTTTGGCATAACGGAAGTTTGCTCAGCACTCTACCGGGACATAGTGCTGGTATCTTAGATGTCAGCTTCAGTCCCAATGGTAGTACCTTCGCTTCTGCCAGTGCTGATGGAATCGTAAAACTTTGGAGCAACGGTCAGTTGCTCCAAACCTTAACCGGACATACCAATCGAGTCAATAGCATCAGCTTCAGCCCGAATGGTCAAACTCTCGCTTCTGCCAGTTCTGACGGAACGGTGAAACTCTGGAGCCTGAGTGGGAAATTGCTCAAAACCCTCCGTGGGCATACTGATAGCGTTTTGGGGATAAGTTTTAGCCCAGATGGTCAAACAATCGCTTCAGCTAGTAGCGATCGCACAATTATTTTATGGAATTTGGATCTGGATGCCCTACTGGTTCTAAACTGTGCCTGGATGCGGGATTATCTGCAAACAAACAGCCTGTCGATTTGCCAGTAAAGTTGCACAAAATCCAGGTTAATTGCGATCGCTATGTCTGCCTCTTTGTTGCTTCCAAATTCCTGGCTTAAAATCAGCGGTTCCCCAACTGAATACACCGAAATGCCAGACCCTCTCAAATTGATACAAGATTAATGACCTCAAACAGCACTTATCTACTAATCAAGAATTTCACAATTAGAGAATTTGCGAGTGTAGCCAAGAATCGCTCCTCATTCCCAGAATCTTGCATTACTACAGGTGCCAGTCATGCCGTTCAAAGTTGAAGTAGTTCCACACAATCTACAGTGGCGAGATGCGTTCGAGGCTGAGTCGCAGCAAGTTGCTGAGGCAATGGGTGAAAATATGGTTGCAATACATCATATTGGTAGCACGGCAATTCCCAATATTTACGCAAAGCCCATTATCGATCTGTTGGTTGAAGTGAAAGATATTTCTCGTGTAGATGAGCAGAGTGCAGCAATGGAGTCACTGGGTTATGAAGTGATGGGTGAATATGGAATTCCCGGTCGGCGATTCTTCCTTAAGAATAGCCAAGCAGGTATCAGAACACATCACATTCATACATTCGAGATTGGTTCAGCACAGGTAAAGCGTCACTTAGCATTTCGAGATTACATGATTGCTCATCCTGACGATGCACAGCAATACAGTAACCTTAAGCGGAAATTAGCCGAGATGTATCCCGATGATATAGAGGGATATATGGACGGGAAAGACGACTTTATCAAAACCATTGACCAAAAAGCGGCAGAGTGGTGTGTCTTCAGTCAATGAGTAACAGTGTCCCTATCCAAACTTATATTTTGCTTGCGAGGAGAAACCTCTATGAAATCCCATATTGCGATCGCTGAATTTAGCTATTAGGTATCCAGTAAACCATCTGAGGGTTACGAACATGGCAGAGAAGAAATCTTTGATTTTGCGGCGTCAACAAATTGAAGACAATATGCAAACATTCTCACACCCCTGGAATCCGAAATCCGAAATCTCAGGGACACAAATGGGGCGATCGCTCGGACTAAAGCGCACCGGAGTCAACTTTGTAACAGTCCCTCCCGGAAAGGAATCCTTTGTCTATCATTCCCATTACCGCGAGGAAGAATGGATTTACATCCTATCGGGCTGCGGAATTGCGGAAATTGACGGCGAAGAATTTGAAGTTGGTGCAGGAGACTTCATGGCATTCCCGACTCCTTCGGTAGCTCATCATCTGAGGAATGCAGGTGAGGAAGACTTAGTTTATCTAGCGGGAGGAGAAAACCTCGATATAGAAATTGCCGATTTCCCGCGCCTTGGAAAACGCATGTTTCGCCGTGAGGATGCTATTGAAATCTTTGACTTAGAAGATGCTAAACCGTTTGGATCATTAGACACCGAATAACGATGAGTTGCGTACTCGAAACAAGTAGATTACAGCTTCGACCCTGCCAGATCGAGGATATTCAACTCATTCACACGCTTTGGACGAGCGATCGCGTCCGGTCTTTCTTATTCGACAACCGGGTAATCTCGTCTGACGAGGCAGAATCTTTCGTTGAGGACAGCATCGCGAACTTTGAACAGCATGGATACGGACTCTGGCTAGTCTTTATGCGCGACATCGACCTTTTTGTCGGCTTTGCTGGCTTCTTGCGTTCAGAGGGAGGGATTCCCAGTTTAATCTATGGAGTTGATCCCAATCGCTGGGGGTTTGGTTACGCCACAGAAGCAGCCAACGTTGTGTTGAAATATGCCTTGGAGAATCTTGTTATTTCCCAGGTGAGGGCGGATGTGGACGAACCGAATATTGCCTCTTTGCGGGTGCTTGAGAAGCTAGGTATGAGGCAAACGGGTCGTGCAGTAGTCAACGGGCATCCCCTTCTTTATTTTGAAAAATCGCGATCGCTTTAAGCAGTGCAGGAATTCATCGCGATCGCAAACTACGATCTGCAATGTCTGCTTGTCACCCAATCGGGTGAGGTGTTCTTTCCGCAAGTTTTTGTAGTATCCCTGTAGTGAAGCGCAACTTAAATTTCCGGAATTACGGCAACGTAGGCATCTCAGCTAATTTTATGATTACTTTAACAATGCGTCCTTATGCAGGGGAAGCGGATTTAGAAGCGATCGCTCACTTGATCAATTCCTGCGAAGCGGTCGATAAACTTGACGAAGGCATATCTGTCTCTGAACTGCGACAGGAATTTAAAGCACCTTCATTAGACAAAGCACGCGATCTTTGCCTCTGGGAAAACTCTGACGGTAAGCTGATTGGCTTCGGACGAATGTGGATTCCCCCTGATGGCGAAATCATCGAAGGCTACATTGGTTTCCACGTCCACCCAAGCGATCGAGGCGGTTATCTGGAAAAACAGATCGTCGCCTGGGGTGAGGAACGGATGCGCGAAGTTAGCAAAGAACGCTGCATGAGTGTTAAGCTGCGCTCTGGCGCTCGCGAAGACCAAGCCGAACGCATTGCTTTCTTAGAAAGTTGCGGTTTCACTGCCGATCGGTACTTTTTCACCATGAGGCGATCGCTGGATGAACCAATACCACAACCGCAGTTTCCAGCAGGTTTCACCATTCGCCAAGTAGAAGTTGAACAAGACGCAGAAGCGTGGGTGGAGATGTTTAACCAATCGTTTATCGACCATTGGAATCATCACCCTTTAACTGTGGAGATGCTTAAGTATTATCTAAGCGACCGGGATTACAAGCCGGAATTAAACTTGATTGCGATCGCTCCTGATGGGACTTTTGCTGCTTTTTGCCACAGCAGGATCTATACAGAGGAAAATGCACGCAGCGATCGCAACGAAGGCTGGATTGCTGTACTAGGCACGCGGCGCGGCTTCCGTAAGATTGGGCTGGGACGAGCTATGTTACTAAGCGGGATGCAGCGTTTGAAGGCTGCTGGCGTAGAGACAGCCAAGCTTGGCGTCGATGCTCAAAATCCTTCAGGTGCGCTGCAACTCTACGAATCTGTCGGTTATGCCACACTTCACACCCGCATTTTCTACGTCAAGGATGTGTAGTTAGACTCTTGCTAAAAAATCTTGCTGCCGAACTCTTGACAACTTTTGTAGTGTTTATGTAGTATAAAGTAGTGAAGCAAGAGAACGACAAGTTCATACATCATCTTGCTTCCAACTTTAAGGAGGTGTTCAAAATGGTTCACATTCGTTTTGAAGGTCGTTCTTACGACATTGAAGAAAAGCAACTAGGTGTAACGGATGGCATGAACGACAAATCCGTTAAGGAACGCCTTGCACAGCATTTTGATGTTAGAAGCGATCGCTTCCAATCATACGTTGTCGATCGCCGTCCCAGTGGGGATTTAATTGTACGTCCAGAAGCAGTTTACGGCTAAATAATTTTGAATGTTGAATTATAAAATTAAATTCAACACCTAAAATTCAAAATTATTCAAGCCCCGCGCCCCGACAGAAAAAGCATACACACTATTGATAACGATCCTAAGGTAGTGAAGTTCGGGCGACCGAACTAGCGAAGCATTCCAAATCTCTCGTCAGATACGGTTTGCGCGTCCACTGCTAAGCATTGCTTAGTAAGAACGGTCGTAAATTGTAATAAAGCTTTTTCAACTTGCACGGGGTCACTTTCAAAGCTTTTTCCCGCGCCCTAATTTGTGAAGCATACACACATTCCCGCTTCGGACGGGGAGGTAGTGGGTTCGACTCCCACCGACTGCTTCTTAATGCAGTCGTAGCTCAACGGATAGAGCGCCAAGTGATAACAGCTTTGCTGACTTGCGCGGGATAAAAATCAATTTTCTTGTTGATTTAATCTGAAAACAATGGCACGCGCCCCGATGTAAGAAGCATACAAACTGGTAACGTTCGGGAAACCGAATTGTAGGTTCGATTCCTACCCTCTCCGCTGCATGGAGAGGTGTCAAAAAAGCTTCTTAAACTTGCGCGTAGCTACTACTCTTTATCCCAACTGGAAATAAAAAATAAAGCTTCCACTTCGTACCCAAACTTAAAAAGCTTACATACTAGCTCTGTGGTAGAGCAATCGACTGATTAATCGATAGGTCGGGTTCAACTCCCGTTAACTATAGCTTTCTTAACTTGTACGAAGTGACAATTTTTTCTAGAACAGATTGCAAACTAAATAGTGCGTTTTATGGATACTCAGCTTTAAATTTTGTGTTCCGCGCCCTAACCTGAAAAGCATACACACATCCGCCTGATAAGCGGGAGATGTAGGTTCAATTCCTACCGCTGCCATTATTTGGCAGTGTAGAGTAACGGTAACTCTCCAGTGAATCGCTTTTTTAACTTGCGCGGAAGACCCAATACTTTCGAGACTGCAATAATCGCTTCGCGCCCTAATAGATAAAGCTTACATACTAGCTCAGTTGGTTAGAGCACTTGACTCATAATCAAGCCGTGACGGGTTCAATTCCCGTGTATATTCAAACAGCTTTTTCGACTTGCGCGGAGCAATCTAAATACGAATAAATTTATCGTTATTTTTGATATTTACTGGAGGGTTTTCCAATGTTATGCAGTTCTTCCCTAATTACAACAAACCTAGCCATAACTGAATGGCAATTCATCAAAATTAATAGATATTTAGGGACGATACTAAGTAATGAGCGAACACCGTTTGGGAGAAATTGTCATTGAACGTCCTCGTGGAGGCATGAGGATAAGTGTAAAAAAGCTTAAAGGCTATAAAAAAGCTCTGCAAAAAATTACTAATGAAGCAAGTGAAGATGGGTTGCTGAGTCCTTATTTAATCAAGACAAGAAAACGCACAAAGTACTTTTCAGACCATCTAGGTCCATTACGTCGCTGGTTGCGTTCTAAAGTGGGCGAATCTTGGGATAATGTTTACAGCGAATTATGCCAGCAGCTTGAAACGAGAACGTTATCAGGACAACATATTCTCTCCCATGTATGGGGTTTTGTAGAAAAGGATGTTGAACTAATTGATGGAGTTCCTTATTCTACTAAATCGTGCAAGTATTTACCCAGAAACCCGCTGAATTATTGGAGAGAGCAACTTTATATACATCCCGATACTAAAGTTCTCTGCCTAGCTAAGAAAGCACCCAATAAACCTCCCGAAAAGCCAGACAATCTAGTAGTTGTTAATGACTGCCTAGAATATCATAAAATTAACAATTTGTGGTATGCAATAAAGCTTCAAAATACACCACCAGCAAAGCCAGTAACAGATATTGTCTTAAAAGAAATTGCTGACGGTTGGAGTGTACGGGAGAAGCAAGGTAGAAGAATCTACAGAAAAAGTTACGCTGTCGATAAACGTCAGTGTAACAAGAAGGAAATAAAGTTCATTATGCAGCAGCTTGCAAATAGTTAAACTTTTCATTCCGCGCCCTGATAGAAAAAGCTTACATACTAGCCGAATTGGTACAGGCGCTTGATTTAAGCTCAAGATTATGCAGGTTCAACCCCTGCGTGTGAAACAACAGCTTTCTCGACTTGCGTGGAATGATAATATTTCATTTTTTATGATGAGGAGGAGTATAAAGATGTCTGTAAAAACAATTGAGATTCTAGAGCAATTAAAATCTTTAACACTAACCGAAGCGGCAGAATTAGTTAAGCAAGTTGAAGATACTTTTCGAGTTGATGCTTCGCCTCGCCAGCGGACAAGTATTATTGAAATAATCGAGGAAAAAGGTGAAGAGCTTTCTGTAAAAACTGAGTTTGATGTAGTTCTGGAGGAAGTTCCTGCTGATAAGAAGATTGCAATCCTCAAAGTTGTACGGACTTTAACAGGATTGGATCTGAAGGCAGCAAAAGACTTTGTTGAGTCAGCGCCAAAAGTGGTGAAGGAAGCGATCGCACTCTCCGATGCAGAAGAAATCAAGCAACAGCTAGAAGCAGCAGGCGCTAAAGTTTCTCTCAAGTAGTTTGCACTCTCGCAGTTGTGAAATATCAGTCGGTCGGTGAGATAGAAAGTCTAATTGCGGCATTCGAGAATTGCACCCTGCCACGAGACGAGTGGAATCATCGCGCACACTTAACCGTTGCATTATGGTATCTCACTCGTTACTCGAAGGCAGAAGCGACGAATTGCATACGCGATCGCATCCAGCGTTACAACTTGGCTAATGGGATTAAAACTACTAAAAACAGTGGCTATCACGAAACGATGACACTGTTTTGGATTCGGATTGTTAGTCACTATCTATCGGTTGCAGATCGAACTCGCTCTATCGTATATCTTGCCAACGAACTTATCGATAGTTACGCAGATAAAAATCTTCCTCTGACATACTACAACCGCGATCGCTTAATGTCTTGGCAAGCTCGAATAACTTGGCTTGAACCGGATTTGAAACCTTTAGATTAGCAGGGATGACAGTCTCTTGCTTGGCAAATTATAATGGCAGTTGTCGCCGCGCCCCAACAGAAAAAGCTTACATACCCTTTTAAGGTAAAAAAACAGCTTTCTCGACTTGCGCGGCACCAAATTACTTGCGTGCGACATCTGCCTCCTCAACACTTCAAGATGCAATGGAGGTAGTTGCAATGAATACGCTAGAACTCGACTTGCGTTTAGAAATTCTCAATAGTCTGCTGACTACGCCACACCGGGAACTCGGTAAGGTAGCAGAAGTGCATAAGATGATGGTCGAACTTGACCCCATCTTTTACGGACACCTGGCTGTATGGTATCAGCGTCACGGGGATGTCCGCGACCACAAGGAAGTTTTTGTTGGTAATTTGCTGACTAGCAGCTTGAACGAACATCGGGGTGCGGGTTTCATGATGTTACAAGAGTTTCCGCCTTACCAGGTGGCGCGAATTGTAGACTTTATGAAGCAGCATCAGCAAAAGTTACCGCGTTCGGCGCGGACTGCGGTACGGCGATATTTGCAGGAACGGGAGAAGAATGCTACGTTCTTTGATCGCGCAGCGGTGCGGGGACGCAAGGCTATGAAGCATCTTTATGCAAGTTTGCACATACGCCCTAGCGATCGCGCTAACGCCGTACTATTCAAAGATGCACCGCCTGAAGATAGTCTTGCGTTTGCACTCAAGCAGCTTGCAAAAGCAGAGACACCACAAGTACAAGCACAACTGATTGCAGAACACAAAATTCCCTACACTGTCGCTATTGGTGCGGTGAAGGAAGTGACGCCAGAAGTGCTGATGGCGCTAGTTAACGCCATGTCACCGCAGGAGGTAATTAACAACCTCAAGTCACTCCAAGCGCGAGGTGCGATGGAAAACGCTGAGGTGAAGGTGTTGATTGATGCAAAACTGACAGAAGCTGCAACAAGCGATCGCGTGTCTGCATTCAAGGCGATGAAAGCGGCGGGTGTCGCCAATGTCGATGATGCAACTGTGGCGCAGCTAGAGCAAGTTGTCAACGAACAGGTGAAAAAGCGGGGTAAGATTACCAAGTCTACTGCCTTGTTTGTAGACAAAAGCAGCAGCATGACTGAAGCGCTGGAAGTCGGAAAGCAAATTGCAGCTTTGATTTCTGGCATCAGCGAAGGTAACTTATTTGTTTATGCCTTCGACACCAAAGCTGTTGAAGTAAAAGCACAAGGTAAAGCGCTGTCAGATTGGGAGAAAGCTTTCCAGAAATTGTTTCCGGATGGTTGCACTAGCATTGGTGCATCACTGGAAAAGATGCGGCAAAACAAACAGTCGGCAGAACAAATCATCATCGTTACCGATGAAGGCGAAAACAACGCTCCTTTCTTCAACACAGTTTATCCCCAATACTGCGAAGAATTGAAGGTTTTGCCGAATGTAATTATTGTCAAAGTCGGCAATCATAGCAACCACTTAGAAAAGCAGTTGCAGCAATCTCAAGTTTCGCTGGAGACATTCACCTTCGCAGGTGATTACTACTCACTGCCAAACTTGGTGCCATTATTGTCTCGTCCATCTCGACTTGAATTGTTGATGGAAATTCTAGAGACACCGTTACCAGTGCGAGTTGATAACTAGATAGGCTAACTTGTAGCTCAATCGAAACATAGAAAGCCTAACCTCTAGCCCCTTTTCCTTGGAAAAAAGGGGAAGAAAAAAGCCCCTCTCCTGCAATGCGAGGGGTTGGGGAGAGGTCAACAAAATTATTAGTCAACGAGGAATAAAACATGGTGGCAATAACTGCAAAAACTGTCCACGAACTGCGCGTGAAAACAGGCGCAGGCATGATGGATTGTAAAAGGGCACTGAATGAAACCAATGGCGATATGACCAAAGCGATCGCATGGTTGCGCCAAAAAAGTATGAGTAGAACATGCGGCGGAAGCCGTCGTATTTCGGCAGAAGGAATTATTGACAGCTACATTCATACTGGCAGTAAAGTTGGCGTGCTAGTAGAAGTGAACTGCGAAACTGATTTTGTAAGTCGCAGTGAAGTATTTCAAACCCTGGTGCGGAACATCGCCATGCAAATTGCCGCTTGTCCGAACGTGGAGTATATAAAGGTAGCAGACATTCCGGCTGCAATTGTCCAGAAAGAAACACAAATCGAAATGGGATGCGATGACTTAACTTCCAAACCAGCAAACATCAAAGAAAAAATTCTTCAAGGACGAATTGAAAAACGCCTGAAAGAAATGTCTTTGATGGATCAGCCCTACATTCGCGACCAAAGTATCGTGGTGGAAGAACTGGTTAAGCAAAACGTAGCTCAACTGCGCGAAAATATCCAAGTGCGTCGCTTTGTCCGCTTTAACTTAGGCGAAGGCATTGCAAAGCCAAAAAGTAACTTTGCCGAAGAAGTCGCTGCACAAATGGGCGGTAGGGAATAAAGCTGACAGTTTATACTTGTGGGGTAGACATCTTGTCTGCCCTACTTTCTTCGGAATCGTTAAGCTACTTCTACTCAGCACTTCCAAGATAAGATAGTCTCTATCATAAAAAGTTAAAACGATGGCAAGCTCTTCCCTGCCAGTTCAAGATATACCTATAGAACGTACCCATCGAGTTATCCTGCAAGGAGTTAGTTGGCAAACTTATCAAGCATTGTTAACTGAGATGGGGGATAATCGTTCTTCTCGTCTTGCCTACGATCGAGGTGTATTAGAAATCACAATGCCGTCCGACCGCCACGAAACCAATACGAAGCTTTTGGAACGGATGATCGAGGCATTAACTGAAGAGTTAAATTTACCGATAAAAGGATTTCGTTCAACAACTCTAAATCGAGAAGATTTACAGCGTGGTGCAGAACCAGATTCTTGCTATTACATCCAAAATGTTGAACACATCCAAGGTAGAACGATAGACCTTACCAAAGATCCTGCACCTGATTTAGTAATTGAGGTTGATATTACCAGTCCCTCTAGTAGAAGATTGCAAATTTACAGTCAATTAGGAGTTTCTGAAGTTTGGCGTTATGTTGGGCAGCGAGTAGAAATTTACCAGTTACAGGCAGGAATATACAATCTCTGCGAGAATAGTCCAACGTTTCCATTTGTATCTGTAGAAATTATTAATCAATTTTTACAGCAAGCAGAAACCCAGGATGATACTACTTTTATTCGTACTTGGCGTAAGTGGATAAGGGAGAAGCTGCGGGAAAAAGAGGTTCGGTGAGGATGCGATCGCGCTTTTCGATTTGAGTCGTGTAAATTAGGAGAATACCTATGCCAGCACGAGTTTCTTTAATAATTGGTCTATTGTAAGGTGGGATTTTGCTCAAATCTAAAAATACTGCTGAGTATGAGTACAAACATAAATCAAAACTTTAATTCGAGGTGGGCATAATCAGCACCTATATCTACCTGATCGCGAGCATAGGCTGCATCGTTCTCTATTGCTTTGTGTTCATATTCAGTAATTCTAACTATATAATAATGGTCATCGATTGCATTATTTTCTACTTCTATATGTTCATATTCAGCCATTCTATCTATATGTTCATGAGCCTCGGCTTTTTTCCTCTCAATTTCTTTGTGAGCAAACGTAAAAGCTGCGATATCATCTTCTGAACAATAGGCATAATCAGCGTCCATATCTACCTGTTCGTGAGCATAGGCTGCATAGCTTTCTATTTCTTCATATTTATATTCAGCAGTCATATATATCTCATAGTAGCTGTTATTTGCACTCTTTTCTATTTCTTTGTGTTCATGTTGAGCCACGCTAAGTATATAATAGTGAGCATCATAAACTTTCCGCTCAATTTCGTCGTAAGCAGACTTGGCAAAAGCTTCAATATTTTCTTCTAAATAATATGTAACTGTTTTTCCTAAAACCACACATTTTACCTGGCTAGCGCCAGCTTCCAGAAGCAGTTCTTTGCAAGCAAGTAGCGAATTACCAGATGTTGAAATATCATCAATTAAAATAACATTTTGTTGATTGATTATTGAATAGTTTGTCAATTCTATAGATTTTTTATGAGTGTCTAAACTTCGGTCTCCTCCTGAAGATAATTTATCAATAGTTCGATATCTTCTTAAGCAAGAAGTTGCGTCTAATGCTCCACATTTAGCTAGTTCTATAGCTACCCTATGAATGCCTGACATCCGATGATTAGCTGAATGTGAAGGAACTACTGCGATTGCAAAAATATCATTAAAATTTAAATGCTCTTTTAATTCCTCACACCAAAAGTTAACAATTTCTTGCTTTTGTTCCTTTAATTGTAGTATTTTTCCACTCCAATCATCAAAACAAGTATTTTTCCCATCTTTATAAGGATGATAATTTCTTAAATAATAGGTTTGCTTAGAATCGCTGAAACTTATCATAGATGATGACTTGCAAATAGTAAGGTTGATTCAGACAGAGGAATCGCGTCTTAAAACCAAAACAAGAAACGAGCAGACTTTTTAAATAATAGATAAAATGTGGCGTATTGCGATCGCGCTTTCAGGAAAAAATGACAGAATCAAAGATTGAGGTTAAGTTTACTGTAGCAGTCCCTAAAGTGTCTGAAGAACATCTAGCCCAAGCTCAACGCAAAGCGCATGAGGCGTTTGTGATGGAACTGCTGAGGCAAGGTGCCATCAGTGCAGGAAGGGCAGCAAAACTGTTAGATATAGATCGGTGGCGGCTAGCCGATCTGATGTTTGTCTATGACATCTCGCCTTTTGATGACATGCTCGCTAAGGAAGAACTGGAACGCGAGATCGCATATCTCTAGCGTTAAAGAAGTGCTAGATGACTTGATAGCCAACGGCACACGCATTAGTCAACGGCTATATGATGATGCCTTGACGATCGCAGGAGAGTAGGGCAATATTGTAGTATGCGTATTACAAAAAAGCAGCGCTGCTTTGGGGAATTGCTGACTAAGCGGTTTGATTTGTGTAGTGCTTGGCGCTTAGGCGCTGCAACGCTTACGCATTTAAGTATTTAACGATTATCTAATTTTAAAGGTGGTGAGACTGATGACAAAAGCTCTCAATCATGTTGATGTTTGCTTTGTAATTGATACAACTGGCAGTATGGGTGGTTTCATCCAAGAAGCAAAACAACAATTGTTGGATACAATTCGCCTGTTGTCTGCTGATAGTGATATCGATTTGCAAGTTGGTTTAGTAGAATACCGCGATCATCCTCCACAAGATACGACTTTTGTAACTCGCATCTATCCGCTGACTGCAAAGTTGCAGGAGATGCAGAAGAACATCAACCAACTAGAAGCGAATGGGGGTGGAGATCATCCGGAAGCTGTTTATGATGGTGTTCAGGATGCGGCTAACCAAATGAAGTGGAGACGCAACAGTTGTCGTTTCATTCTGTTGGTGGGTGATGCACCGCCACACGGTTTTCACGCAGATCGAGACAGCGATGGCTTCACGCATACCGATCCGGCGCGATATCCTAATGGTTTAACGGTGCAGTCGGTAACGGCGGCGGCGGAAAATCAGCGGGTAACGGTTCATGCACTGTGCATGGGAAGCGATCGCACTACGTTGCAGTCGTTTACCGCGATCGCAACTGGCACGAGTGGACAATGTGCCTCTGTCCGCAATGCTAAAGATGTTATCAGTCAGATGGTAGCTATGCTAACTAGCGAATTCCGCAACTTGGAATTTGACGGTAAAGTATTAGATACCGTACAGCGTCTTGGTTCTCTAGATGTCAGCGCTACTGCTGAAACTCTCGCTTGTCCAAGACTGCAAGTTGCATCTGCGATCGCACGACTTGGAAAGCGTGGTTTTTTGGATGCATTAATTGTCTAGGTAATGCTTGCGTGCCCTAACTTTTAGAGCATACATACTGTTTACGAGAGGATAAGTATCCGTGGCTTCGACTCGATCGAAGCAGCGAACGTGGGAGGAAGGGGCGAAGAACCTGGGAGGTAAGCGATTAAGTAGCTATCCTTTAAATAGTGTGTAATAACTAACCAGCGGAGTTCCTTTTCGATTGCGATCGCTTTGCTCTATTAACTTGCACGCAAGCAATCCCTAATATATATAATTAATGGCGAAACAACGACTTGACACCTTATTAGTAGAACTTGATTTATGCACCTCCCGGCAGTTAGCACAACGGCTAATCCGGGCTGGGGAAGTAATGGTCAATCAGCAAGTCATTGATAAGCCGGGAACTGAGGTAGAATCCGAGGCGCAAATTAAAATTAAAGAGCGATCGCGTTTTGTTTCCAGAGGCGGTGAAAAACTCTCCAAAGCACTTGAAGAATTTGGCATTTCCGTACAAGATCGAATTTGCTTAGATGGCGGAATTTCTACTGGCGGATTCACCGATTGTTTGCTACAAGCTGGAGCAAAAAAAGTTTATGGCGTTGATGTCGGTTATGGACAAGCTGACTGGAAATTACGCAATGATACGCGGGTAGTATTGAAAGAACGGACGAATCTGCGCTATCTCACACCAGAGGAATTGTACGGTGATGAACAGCCAGCAGATTTAACAGTTGTAGATGTTTCGTTTATTTCCCTAACTAAAATTCTTGATGCTTTGTGGAAATTAACACAACCTCCCAGAGAAGCGGTGTTGCTAGTAAAGCCGCAATTTGAAGTTGGGCGATCGCGTGTTGGTAAAAAAGGTGTGGTGCGAGATCCTGACGATCAAGCAGATGCTATTTTCCAAGTATTACAAGCCGCGCAACCGTTGGGATGGCAATATCGCGGCTTAAGTTGGTCGCCAGTGACCGGGCCTGCTGGTAATATCGAGTATCTGTTGTGGTTGGATATGGATAGCGCCACACTACCGCCGAGTTTGCAAGCCATTAAACAGATTACCGAATCCGCTGCATCTCACTTTCGAGATAATCTTAAATCGTAAATTTTTCTGTCAGTTTTGATACCGTTTAGCTCTATTCAGGTCAAATTGAGACAGAAGCAAGCCTTAAAAGTAGAGGGTCAAAGCATGAGTACCCAAGACCAAGCACGGGAATTGATGGCGCAGCACCGTCACCACGACGAACACTTACACGAGTCGATGCGAAGCCGTGCAGAGGCTGAGGTACATCAAACCCACCCTGCTGACGCCCATACCCAAGAACAGGCACGGGAATTGATGTCGCAGCACCGTCACCACGACGAACACTTACAAGAGTCCATGCGAAGCCGTGCAGAATCAGAATTAGGCGCTGCCGATCGTGCTGCTGATTCTTCCCAAGTACAATCTTGATCTGAATTTAAAAGTCGAATCAGACTGAGAACTTCTCTTGCACCCCTTCCCTGTGAGGGAAGGGGTTGGGGGTTAAGTTTTGCGTTCATCTATTTGCTTGGAGATTTGCTTTGAGATGGCCCACCGAATTGCAACAATTCCTGCCGCAAGCGATAAAGAATTGTATTCGGTTCTACCTGATTGAGAATCTCTTGAATGACCGTATTCGCTCCCAACTGTCCCCAGGTACAGCCTTGTTCTAGATACACCTGCGCTGCCCGACCGACTGCATAAGCTCCATATCCAGCGATACCAGCTTGGGCGATCGCTGCACCGCCATAAGCCGTAATATTGGTTGGACTCTCCCCAGCCCCAATCGCCGCCGCACTCTTGCCCAAACCGAAAACTAAACTACTGCCGAATTCACCCAGCAGCAAGCCGCCCGAACTAAACACAATGGTTTTCCAAAGCTTTCCAACTTCATAACCAGTCATCGGCAACCCATACAGCCGCGACAAGGAGCGAATCAGCGCCAAATCCGCCACCGTTCCTGCCAAGACATCCAAAACAGCAATCGGATTGAGCGCAACCGCGATCGCTTTGTATCTCACATAGCTCCAAATTAGCTGCTCCGCCTCAGTTTCACGAGCCGCCACCACCTTCTGAGCAATGCTTTCTTCAGCTTCTCGCGCCTGAACTAAGGCATTGAGCGCTAAAAGCGATCGCCCTTCTCGATTGAGAATCCCCAAAATCTTCTGCTTCAACTCATCCACCTGCGGCGGCGGCGTCTCCCATTCCTGCGTGACGCGACCATCGGGCCACTCTACTCGCACCTCCAGTGGTGCAGGTTCCGCCGCCACCATGACGATTTCATCCTCTTGTAAAGCGGTGAGCGATCGCGTCTCTCTGCTTCCAGCACCCAGAATTTGCAACTGTTGATAAATTGCTTGTCGGTCTTGCTCCGGATATAGGTCAATTTTGTTAAATACTAAAATCAAAGGCTTCTGGCTCAATCGCAATTCGCACAGCGCTTGATACTCCGTTCGCGTGATATCACCTGCCACCACAAACAAAATCAGGTCAGATTGACGCGCTACTTCCCGCGCCATTTCTGCTCGCGCTTGCCCCTGAATTTCATCCAATCCAGGCGTATCAATCAATTCCACCTGCACCTTACCCGCCGCGTTAGGCGTCCAGCGCACGGAACGGGGCCACTGAGTCACCCCATTCAGCGGCCCAGTTTGCAGAATTTTCTGCCCTACTAAGGCATTTAACACCGCTGATTTGCCGCGACTGACCAAACCAAAAGCGGCTATCCGAATCACACCCTGGTCTAACTTATCAAGCGTAGACTTCAAAAAATCCAGTTCAGTTTGCAGCGCTGCGGTTGCTTCTAATTTTGAAGGGTGCCGTTGGCTGCGAGTGTGGGAATACCAAGACAGCGCTTGCCGCAGACTGGCGCGAGCGCGATTGAAGTGAGTTTCTTGCAGAGTGCTGCGTGCAGAGGATGTGTGACCCCCAGCAGCGGCATTGGTTTGGGATAATTGAGGATGGCTCAAGGCTAGATTAGAAGAAGCTACAGATCCATTTTCGCTCGATATCTCATTGCGATCGCTTGATTGCACTCTACCTGAAATGAAAAATCCACTTATTTGTTCTCTTTTCCTAACCACCTTCCTAGCGGGTGGCGCTCCTATCATTAATGCAGTGCAAGCTGAGCAACCGATTCTACTCGCTCAGTCGGTATGGAAGCCCTTCGCTTCACGCGCAGGCGGCTTCACCGTGTTGATGCCCGGTGCACCGAACCAAAGTCAGGAAACGATTCAGACTAAAGGTGGGCCAATTAAAGTCCAACTCTTCCAGAGTTTCCGACCGAATCAAGCCGGTTATGTCGTTGGTTATTCCGACCTCCCGGCTAATCTGATCAAGACTCCTAGTGATGTTAACAGTTTCTTGGCTGGGGCAATTACTGGATTTGCAAATAGTTCAAAAGGGAAGCTTTTAAGCCAACGAAATATTAATTTAGGAAGTTACCCCGGAAGAGAATTTAAACTGCAACTCTCTCAAGGAGTAATCGTTAAAAGTAGATTTTATTTGGTAGACCGGAGACGATTTTATCAGGTCTTCGTAGTAACAGATAAAGAACAAGACTTAGTTAAAAGTATTGATGGTTTTTTGACTTCTTTCAAACTTACTAAAAATCCATCGGCAGCCCGAAACGTCCCCAAAGAAAACCTCAACGCCTCTTTACAAAAGGCAGTCTGCGCTCAAAATTGGACGCAAGCGATCAAAGTAATCGATCGAATGAGAAAAGTTGTCCGCGATCCAAACACTCAAAGTCAGTTAGTAGCCTATCGACAGCAATTACGAGGTTTGGAAAATTCTAATGTACCCGTTCCTGCCTCAGTCCTTACTGGTTGTACCGCTGCTCGGTAAGCGAAACAAACACGCAACAACGATCGCAATCCGATTGTAGTTGTGAGATGCCTACCTTTCAGAACCCCGACTTTTCTAAAAAGTCGGGGTTCTCGCCTTCACAAATGATTTAGGATTGCGATCGCACTGGATTCTCTATTTTCAGTTTGCGATCAATTCGCGGGCAGTCTCGCAGCTAGGACGAGCCAGAAGTCTAGGATACGGCTCCGACGCAAATTCTTGGTCGGGGTTGCTTAATAAATAGCGATCGCATACTCCAAATAGTTCCGCTTCAGTCTGGGATAGGCGCATATCTTTTAAGAAAGATCCAGCGGCATCCACACTCTGACCGATGTAATTTAGATACATCTTCATATAGCTAACCCGCGCTTTCTCCGGTACTGTCCATGCTGTCATCGTTCGACGCAGTAGCTCAATGTAACCGCGAACTTCACCCAGCGTTACGATAGAAACAGGTTGACCGCTCAGGTATTGGCGAATTTGCTTAAAAATCCAAGGATTTCGGATTGCAGCACGACCAACCATCACCCCTGCTGCTCCTGTCGTGTCTAGAACCGTTGCTGCTGTTGCGGCAGATGTCACGTTCCCGTTGGCTAAAACTGGGCAATTGACCCGTTGTACGGCATGGGCAATCAGATCGTAATGCACGTTGCCATAATACATCTCCTTAACAGTACGACCGTGCAAGCTCAGCAAATCGATGTTGTGCAGGTTAATCAAGTCGAGGATACGATCGAAATTAGCGGTATCTTCAAAGCCAATTCGCATTTTGACCGTCAAAAGCCCATCGACAGCCCCCCTCAACTCGCCAAGGATTTGGCTAATCTTTTCGGGATCGCGTAACAGTCCTCCACCCACATTTTTGCGATAAATTCTTGGCGCAGGACATCCCATATTCAGGTCGATACCCGCGACTGGATAGTGACTTAGTTCTTTCGCAATGCGTACGAGATCGGAAACGCTCTCACCAATGAGCTGAGCAAAGACGGGGCGTCCGGTAGAGTTCTCTGTAATTGATCTGAGAATGTTTTTATCTAAACCCGAACTCGTGTGGACGCGAAAATACTCAGTAAAGAAATAATCAGGACTGCCATAGTTAGCGATCGCGCTCATGAACAGCAGATCCGTCACATCCTGCATGGGAGCAAGCGCCGTTAATTTCAGTCCCGGATACATAGGAGGCGGAAGTAGAGCGGATTGTGACATTTGCGCGGTCGGTTGATGTTGGATAAAAAATTATTTGTTGCGATCGACAAACTTCTTGTCACTCGGACTAAAAAGCTTGAAAGCTTGTAGAATCCCAACTTGGATTTAGATAATCATCCTTTTCAGATCGTCCCATACATCGACTTATTATTTTAGCTTTAAAAAGATGTCATTTCAATAGGTAATGGTTACTGCCTGTACCTTTTAAAATGATGAAGATTTGTTAATAGAAACAAATATCTTTTATTCTAAAATTATTCAATACCAATTAATCAATTCATTCTAATTAACGCCAGTTACTCAAAAATTATAACCAACTCCAATTAAAAGTCCGACATCAGCATTGCGATTAGCGGGGAAGCCTGCATTTGCTCGTACCGTGCCCGTTAAGTCTCTTGATAACGGAACATCAACGCCGCCAGAAATAAGTGGACTGATATTCAGACCATCGGCAATCCTGAGCATGACTCCTCCACCAAGGAAAGGGGAGATAATAGTTTGTCCAGATGCACCGCGAATGGGAAACTCACCAGTTAGGGCAATCATCGAAGTTGCAGTGCGATCGCCAAATATGATTGTGGCATCGTGCAAAGACAGGTTGTCCGTAAATCCGACCTTGGTCAGAATTGCTAGACCTCCCGTTCCTAGGGCAGTCGTATCACCCGCTAGTCCGATAGCACCTCCAAGACCGATATAGCTGCGCCGGGGACGAGATTCTGGTTCGGGATTGACCTGAGCTTTCAGCGGTGCATTTGTTTGTGAAGGAACTGCATCTGATTGCTGCAAAACACCTTTAAAAGTAGCATCAGGGGTTGACAGTGAACCTGCTGACTGCGCGTAGGATTGTGCTGGCTCTAAGATAGCGGAGCTAACTAAGCATACAAGACTCAGTTTTAGAAAACTTACAAAAGGTTGCAACATCATTTTTTTACTCATGATTGATTATAGACGTTGCTCAAAGAGGAATGCTTTTCCAGGCACAATGGAACAATTAACGTGTCCACCCCTTTTCCGAAATGAAGTGTCCAGACTGTAACGCTGCCGAGGTGTCAAAGAACAGTCATCGTAAAGTCGAATCATGTGGGCGCGATCGCGTGTTTGTTGGGAAACTGTTGTCGCTTCTCGCAACTCAAAGAGCATCAGATATCCCACGTCCATCTAGTCTAAGCGTTTGTTAGGCATTCAAAAGCCTGGGATTGCTGGTTTTATAACTCAATCTAGTCTACGAGGTGACTTGATTGCACTAAAAGGAGAGTGGCGATGCAATCCATAAATAAGGGAATAGCCTGATGCTGTGTTCTGGTATAGGATTCTCAAGTATTATCCTCACCAATAGCTTAACGGTATAACTATTTATTCAACTGCACGAAGAGGTTTAACACGCTTATGGGGAAGGGAAACTGGAACCGATGAACGTCTTTAGAGCATTCGGTTTTCAAAGTGAAACTTCCTTCGCTCCGGTACCTAACTTATTAGTTGATTTCCTGACTGCTCATTTTACAAATATCGTGAGACGCGCAGCTTGACCATATGTTATGCGGCAACAACAGCATACCGCAGCACTTCTAAAACCTCAATGGGATCGCAACCATACAAACCTGCTCCCCAGGCTGCATTTTGTTCAACAACTGCCCATCTTCTTCCTTGAATCATACCTACGTCAATTACTGTTGCCTGAATAATCTTTACCCGTTCATCTGATAGTAGAGTTTCGATGAACTCCCGAACCTCGCACTCTTCCTCTTCAGTATGTACAAAATCATTCTCTCGCTGTAACTCTCCATCGCGGAGATAGACTGAGAATGTTTTCAGAGAGCGATTCAAAATAAAACAACGAAACTCCTTTTTCCACTCCACAATTTCCGCTATTAGCACTGGCATCTCATCGGGATAATCGCTTGGCAATTCCTTACCTTGATAAACGCGGGCAGGGAAACTTTTGTCGTTTGGCGGTTTGATAAAAGCTGCTTTTTCCATGCTCCGCGCTTCACCCAGCGTACTGAGATAAACCCAACGTTTTCGGTATTCTTCAGGTAAATTGGGTAACCAATCATCTGGTGCGTCAAGTAAGCGAAGTCCAAGTTGCTCCGCTATCATTTCTGTCATTAATGCTTCCACATACAAGACTGGTTCGGGTACAAGTTTTAATTCATCAGGTAGCCGCCAGTTCATTAATCGCTCAACTCGCCAACCCAGACGATTAGCTGCACGCCATAAAGCCTGAGAATCGTCAGTGTAGCGAGGAGTCAAAATCAGAGTTGGCATCAGTTACAAAGTCTTTAAATGCTAGCAGGCAATCTCTAATTATAAGCAAGCCACCAGGGAGCTTCCGGTGCTTAATGTAATGAAGTACCGTCCTCAGCACACATCCCTAAACACGAGTACTGCCATCTTTCCATCCCACATGACAAGCTGATAGCGATCACTCGCATCCTTGGAACACTAACAGCTAAACTCATCGGTCACAGATAACCCCGAAACGAAGCCCAACGCTTGAAGTGAGATGGAAGGTAGGCGCGATGGCGAAGCGCTGTTGCTTACAGCAGATCGCACAAGTGGCATAGATGCTGAGCAGAAGTATAGGTTGGGTTTCCTGGCGTCAACTAAATCTATGGTGATAGGCGACCGCATTGCACCATGATCTTTTGTTAATCTGCTCCAATATGTTGTTAAGGCACTGTCTCGACTGCATTACGGAATGCTTCAACGGCAAACGGCAATTCTCCCACGACAAACGCTAGCTCCTCAGGATTGGCAACAAGAAAGCCGAGATTATCAAGGTAAGCCAAGCACAGGAACACCTGCTTGAGGTTTATGTAATCAGAAGGCAATGGTTTGACGGTTTCGTAACCCTGTAAAAAGACTTTTCGTTGTTGCTCGTCAAGTTCCATAAGCGCTAAAGCAAGGTCATAAAGGTAAAAGCCGAAACCACAACGGTCAAAGTCAATGATGCAAACCTTTTCGTCACAGAGTAAGTAGTTACCAGAATGAAAGTCGGCATGAATAACACCAAAACTGTCTTGCTTGCGTTCCAAATGAGCAAAATAAGTGATTATGTGACTGGCATTGACCTTCAAACTGTTCAGGTCACTTTTATCTAATTCGGTGTTGCTTAAAGCCGTATACAACACCTCTAAACGCCCACTAAAATGGGCTTCATTAAACGTTTGGCGTTTGAAGCCTTCAGGTAGCTCAAACTGTTGCGAGTGTATGTGAAGTTGTGCCATCAGAGAGCCTACTTTTGCAAGCTGATCATCGGTCAAAATGTCCACAGTAGGTGAAATTTTCCCTTCTACCCAGGACATGAGCGTACACAGCGTTTCTGGCTTGCTATCAGCAGGTACGCCTGTGACTAGCTCTCCGTTTAAATTAACAATAGGTTTAGGGAGTACCAAGGTCGTTTCGCTTTGCAAACTGCTTAACCAAGCTAGTTCTGAAGATATAGCAACTCGGTCATGATATGCAGATGTGTGCAGACGTAGTACATAGGATTTATCGTCAGCATCTACTTTAAAGTTAGTGTTACTTGCTCCGCCTAAGCGCGTTAGCTGAGCATTTTCTAAACCATAGTTACGAAGTGCTTCAATTGCAAGGTGTAAAAACATTTTGTCATTCATCATCTATGGTTGTTGATCATCCAATGAATCGACTGGAATGAAACAGACAAATTCCTATCGTTAGTATATGTACCTCAGCACCAGCCTATCGAGACTGGTGTTTTGCTGTTTAGCTATCTCCGACCGTTGCTTTTTTACTTCAAGGTCTAGCTTGATGCTGAGTATCATCTTGGTTGTCATCCCAAAAGGATACTCTGACTAGAGTAGCTAATGAATAATCAGCAGCTCTGAGAAACTTGTGTCAGCCGTCTTGAACCTAAAACTCAACACCAAAATCTATATCAGTTAGTCCACCGGGAAGGTACTGCCCCTCCTACAGCAATGTTGTAAGCATTGCACCTCGCTTTTCGGTCTCCAGTGGAAATAATGGGTGGTATAGGAGTTGAACCTATCTCTGCGGATTAAAAGCCCGCTGCACAGCCGCTATGCCAACCACCCGCACAAACGAAACTGCCAGAGTGGGACTCGAACCCACAACCCTCCGATTAACAGTCGGACGCTCAGCCATCGAGCTATCTGGCATTAACCCCTTACCCAAGAGTCGAACTTGGCTACCATTCTTAGGAGGAATAGGTCTGCATCCCGCAGGCAAGGGAAGTTTTACCCCGTGCAAGTCTGCAAAGCGTTGGTTTAGTCGGTTAACAGCCGAGTGTGTATGCTTTACCTGTTAGGGCACGGGTGAGAATTGGCTCCGGGAGTAGGACTTGAACCTACAACGACGCGGTTAACAGCCGCGAACTCTGCTATTGAGCTATCCCGGAATAACCCCTCGCCCAAGAGTCGAACTTGGTCGCCAGCCTTCGGAGGGCTAGGTCTGCATCCCGCAAGCAAGGGAAACCCCTCTGGATGGAGTCGAACCATCAAGTCCGGCGTTCGTAGCACCAGATCCTATTCCGTTGGCAGAGGGAAATCCACTGGGAAGGTACTGCCCCTTCTATAGCCGCGTTATCAGCACGGTGCTTCGCTTTTCAGCCTCCAGTGGACAAAGGAAGATGGAGGAATCGAACCTCTACGACATCACTGCCGTACCACGGTTTTCAAGGCCGCTTGCCGTCCATTCGGCGGCATCTTCCGAGTTGAATAACGGAAGCTGGAGGAGTCGAACCCCTACAGTTATTCACTGCACTCCTGTGTTCGAGACAGGTTGCCGTCCTCTCGGCAGCAGCTTCCATTCAGGGGCGTCTGACGGGAATCGAACCCGCTATGACTGGTTCCACAAACCAGCGCCGCTACCGCTTTGGCTTCAGACACCATGATGGAGCCAAGGAGAATCGAACTCCTGACCTCTTGCGTGCAAAGCAAGCGCTCTACCAATTGAGCTATGACCCCTAAATTTGGTGGATACTGGTCAGAATCGAACTGACATCTTTCTACTTGCAAGGTAGACGCTCTACCAATTGAGCTACAGACCCGTATTTTGTGTTGTTGAATGCGATCGCATTCTCGCGTGCAAGTTATCAGAGCATTTTGCGTTTTCTCAGTTACTAGAGGGACTCCGCCGATGAGTTGTTACACACTCTTTAAAGGATGGCTACCTTGAAGCCAACCTGCCGGGTTCTTTGCACTCCTCGTTCTCAAACGCCCGCTGTGTTTGAACAGCGTTACTTTTCCTCTCGTACTAAAGTATGTAGGCTCTAGTGATTGGGTCACGCAAGATGCGATCGCCGTAATTGCAAAATATCAACACACCAACTTAATTCACCTCCTTAAATTAAGAAGCGTTAAACCAGCGCCTCCACTAGGATTTGAACCTAGGACAATCACTTTAGAAGAGTGCTGCTCTTTCCCCTGAGCTATGGAGGCAATCTAAATTGGTAGTCCTGGCAGGATTTGAACCCGCAACCCCTTGCTTGTAAGGCAAACGCTCCACCATTGAGCTACAGGACTACGAAAGCGAGTGATGGGATTTGAACCCATGCGCTGAGTGTGGCGCACTCAGATGCTAGCCGCTACATCACACCCGCATATTTAACAGAGCGGACAACGGGACTCGAACCCGTATCATAAGCTTGGAAGGCTAATGTGCTAGCCATTGCACCATATCCGCATATCTAAAATCTGAAACTGCTTGAGGCGTTGATTCTAGTTGTGAGGGAATCCTATTTTTCTGATGAAAATCGACTTTGGAATTCTCCAAATATTCTGCTTTCTTTAGAAGAGTCGAGTACAGAAAATAGGACGCTTCTGAATCTCCCCCAAAATTGACCCTTGGGTAATAAGAAATCTGCAAACATTTGGGCAACCATTGACGGCTCATTTTTAAATACCCCACATCCCCAAGCCCCTAAAACTAGAGCATCGCATCCATAGTAAACAGCTAAGCTCAACAATTTTGCACCGCGACTATACAGAACTTCGGGTATTTTTTCAGCATCCTTGGGTTGGTTTCTCCAAATGGCACCAGCATTAGGAGCTGGACTTGTTATGAAATCAACCAGAAAAGGTTTCTCTAAAAGCGTTCCATCATCTTTTCGGAAGATTGGACAACCGGGTGAGTAGATGATGCGATCGGAGTATAGGAGCGATCGCTGAGAACGATGGAAATCGTAGTATTCGGGGCATTTTAACAGGCTTTTATAAAGTGCCGAACTACGCGCCAGACTCTCTTCTTGGGCTTGAGCGCCTTTGAGAAATCCACCTCCAGGGTTTTTAGCAGAAGCAAAATTGAGAACGGCAATTTTTTGAAAGTTTTGCGATCGCGTTATGCGTTCTGCTCCCATAAGAGTTGTCTCATTCCTAACCTCAAATTCTATATTTGAGAATTGAGGAGAGCTAGAGAGAACGTCTTGTTTGATAGTTGAGAGGGTATCGGGTTCGTAGTATTTTGTCTGAGCGAGACAGGATACCAGTTCTTGACCAATATTGACCTGTTTACCTTCAGGACAGAAGTAGTAGCCTGCTTCGAGAATTTCTAGCGTGTCTTGAGCGATCGCAATCCGCCTCATGATTTCTGCTCTAATTCGTTAGCACAAAATTAACAGACGATTAGCCTCTGCATTTTAGCCATGCCATTCAGTTCAACAAGATATAGAGAAGAAGTGAGCTAAAGCATCTGTAACCGTCATCGTTGTCATATTTCCCTCCTCTTTAAACTCAAAAAATAGACTGTTAGCATAGCCACACCCAAGCAGATGGCGAGACTCGAACTCGCATAGGCAGTTTACAAGGCTGCTGTGTTGCCATTAACACCACACCTGCAATCAGAAAGCAGACGGCGGGGGTTGTTCGCGTCAGCGTTCCCGTTCGGCGTTAGCCGTTACCGAAGGCTAGGGTACACACATCAAGGGCTTACCATGCCCTTATGTTTCCGGTTACGCCACATCTGCTTGAAGCAGGCGGCGAGAGTCGAACTCGCATCAGAAGATTACGAAACTTCTATGCTTGCCATTGCACCACGCCTGCAATTTGGTGGCGGGGGCAGGAGTTGAACCTGCTGATAAGAGGCTTATGAGACCTCCAAGCCTACCCTGGCTACTTCACCCGCATCGCACCAATGCCCCTGACTGGACTTGAACCAGTAACCTCTTTGCCCTAAACAAAGCGCCTCGTGCCGATTGGGCTACAGGGGCAAGAATAATCTGAGTGGCAGGGTTTGAACCTGCGACCTGCGGTACCCGAAACCGCCGCGCTCCCAACTGCGCCACACCCAGATGTTTTGATACTCCCGACAGGGGTCGAACCTGCAACACAAGTAACTCAGCGCTCAACTGAGTGCGTCTACCTATTCCGCCACGGGAGCTTGAAGAGACTGTTGTTTAGCCCAATAACCTCTAGGAGGCTTCTGAATGCCGTAAGCTTTACACCATTTTTCTATCGCTTTATCGCTGACACCAAAATCTTTAGCTATGTGAATAGTTGGTTTTTCCCAGACTAGCTTTTGCAAATCTTCTTTAGAAGGACGTTCAACTTTTCTGGCTTTTATGTGAGGAACCTTTTTTCCAGGATTTTGATTTCCAGTTTCACGCATTCTGCGTTGTCTGTATCGCTCCCTACAACCTTTCGCATTGCTAATTGTGTCTGTATAGCCTTTTGAAAATCCGTAATTATCACTTTGGCTGTGACAGTTCGGACACAGGAAGCGAATGTTTTCTGGTCTGTTATCTAGACCATTACCGTTTTTGTGATCGACATGAAGAACTATTTTATTACCCAGCCAACTATCTCGAACACAACAGTTAGAATTTTCACATTTATACTCTCTCCCGAACTCAATCAGTGCTCTTCTCAAACGGTATGCATCTTCTCTTCTATTCCTTGAGCGCAATACCAGAATCTCTTGCCATGTTTGCCTCCGTACTCCTTTGTGGTATTTTCCTTGGTTAGCTGCTTGACCCAGAAAATGGGATGTATCTATTCCTAACTCTTTAATCTTCTTGGATACATAGCTATGAATACTTCCTGATTGCCGCTTTCCTAATTTTCTTAGGACTTCTGAAACAGACACAGATTCTTGAACTATTGGTTCTAGTAGTTCTTTAGTGTACTTCATCAAAACTTACTGGAAAACATATTGCCAGCATATCAGATGTAGTTTTCCATTAAAGCTGAGCATTTGCTGTCTCATCGTGTTAAAAATTGGCTGTTAGCCAAGTACCCCTGACAGGACTCGAACCTGCAAAACACTCGACCTGAATGAGCGACGGTTTCCAATTACGTCACAGGGGCATATCGGGGTGACAGGATTTGAACCTGCGTCCTTCAGCTCCCAAAGCTGCCGCGCTACCAAGCTGCGCCACACCCCGTAGATACTCCTGGCTGGGCTTGAACCAGCAACGCGCAAGGTTTAAGCTTGCTGCCTCTTCCGATTGGGCTACAGGAGCGAGTTTTGATGCTCCTAGTGGGAGTCGAACCCACACACAAATTACAACTACTTTTGAGGTAGCGGCCTCTTCCAATTGGGCTACAGGAGCATGATTTGGCTGCCCCGCCAGGTTTTGAACCTAGAACTTCGCTTTCAAAGAGCGAGATGTTGCCAGTTACACCACAGGGCAATGATTGGATGCCGGGACAGGGCTTGAACCTGTATCTCAGATTTCAGAGAACTGCGACTTGCCTATTCGTCTACCCGGCAATGAATGGCTGCCCCAGTAGGACTCGAACCTACAACCCCCGCATTAACAGCGCGTGGCTCTACCATTGAGCTATGAGGCAACGACAGCCCCCCAGGTCAGAATCGAACTGACGACCTCCTGTGCTTCAAACAGGCGCTAACTACCAACTGAGCTACCGGGGGAAGTTTCAACGGAGAGGACAGGATTTGAACCTGCGTTAGGTAAAACCTAATCAGACTTTCCAAGTCTGCGCCTTAAGCCACTCGACCACCTCTCCAAGTTGACGAGAGCGCAGGAACTTGAACCCCCACGTCTACCCTCCGGGAAGCAAGCTACGGTTTCGTAGACCGATGTTTTATCCAGTTAAACTACGCTCTCAATGGCGCGGGGACTGAGATTTGAACTCAGATCATCGATTTTGGAGATCGAGATGTTGCCAATTACACCATCCCCACATACGATTTGAACTTTGAATCTAAAATTAAAAATCTAAAGTTTAATGAGTCGGGCAGGATTCGCACCTGCAATGCATAAAAGCGGCGGTTTTACAGACCACTGCCCACGCTAATAGGCGAGCCGACCCAAATGAAAAAGGCGGAGAGGACAGGACTCGAACCTGCAATGGGTTGCCCCAAACTTCTTTAGCAGAAAAGCGCTTTTACCATTCAGCCACCTCTCCAGATAGCCCCAAAGGGATTTGTAGGCGAAGCCTTCTCGAAGGGTACCCTTGTACTCGCCTTGAGGGGGCGATGTCCTAAACCGCTAGACGATGAGGCTTTGAGCTTGAGTAGGAGTAGTAGGACTTGTTCGCGAAGCGTTCCCGAAGGGTACCTACGACTAGCCCCTTATGAGAAGGCTGCTCTACCACCTGAGCTATACTCCCTCGATCGCAGTCTTGAGGGCAGTGGGAGTAGCAGGACTTGAACCTGCAACCATACGGTTAAGAGCCGCCTGCTCTGCCAATTGAGCTATACTCCCTTTGAGAGGTCGAGGTGGGATTTGAACCCACGAATTTCTCTTTTGCAGAGAGACGCCTTAAGCCTCTTGGCGACTCGACCTCGACGATTTGGGCAATTTATAATCTGCAAGAAGAAACAGATACTAAATCGCCCCATAGTCCCAACGGGGTTTGAACCCGTATTCCAGTATTGAAAGCACTGTGTCCTAGCCGCTTAGACGATGGGACCTTGTAGCGAGATGAGATTAAGAATTTTTATCTCTATTTGCTGAACGAGGCTGACGGGACTTGAACCCGCGACATCTTGTTCGACAGACAAGCACTCTACGCAACTGAGTTACAGCCTCATCAATTCAGCAATCTTGCTACAAACGTGTTACATCTCCGGAATGTGGGGGCATTGCTTGCTAGGCTATCCCCCCACTTGAGATGTCTGTGCTTAATCAAGAATGCACAGGTTAAATCGTTAAATAGGTGATTTCTTATTCAGTTTTCAAGGTTCAGAAAAAGACTGAGAATATTTACAGAAACAATCGCCTTTCTAGGTGATAAACCTGTTGGATATTCCGCCTAGATTCAGCATTTTTAGTTTTCATGAGATGTGTATTATCCGCTTGTTTCATGTCTACTTCAGGTTTTTTGGAAGTAGGCTGATGCGGCATCTTAAAGGATTCTGGCGGATGCCAGCCTTTATTAATCCGTTGGACGAAAAGTAGCACCATGACTTTTTTGGGTTAGAGGTTGTTGTCTCTTTCCCTCTTTCAATATACTTATACTACATAAATGCTACATAAAGTGTCAAGGGGTTGGGGAAAAATATATTGAGGATTTTGCAAAGATGCAGAAAAATCACCCAGAACCCTCACTGAGCTTGAGTTTTATACCTGACGTTTTGCCAAGTCATCTATATATATGTAAGTAATTGCAGGATGTAGTATGGGCGGGAGCGATCGCTTATCCCCTGGCGGATGGTTCCCTGGCGGATGGCACTGACGCAAGACAAAAGGAGGGTCACTGACCCTATAGCGATCGCTTATCCTACAAAAACTTAGATTGAAAACGCTTCAATCTCGCTATTACTCCACTCTCGCCGCGATCGCTCTGCGATAAACGGTCGGACTTTGAACTTCGGGGGGCAACCGTCAAAGACATCAATTCGCAAAAATGAGTAAGGTCGTCGCTTCTGCAACCCCTGACCGTGACGACCGACAAAAAGCAGCGATTTTGCCACCAACCGAGTATCATCGCCCTTGATACCCCCAAAATTCTCCGTCAATTCCGCTCCCTCAGACCGCTGACGGCGGAGACTGTGACCGCTGCCACCACAAACAATCCAATTGATATTGGAGTCCCCGTATCCGGTATCGCCAGTTTGGAGATATTCCAGGCAGTGAGCGTGACCGTTTAGAATCAGATCGACCAGCGGACGCCCCTCCGCCTGGTTTCCGACTGCTTGCTTCACCGCATCCAACACCCGGCGGAGGCGGTGGCGAACCGCTAAAGTTTGCGCCTGGTGCCACTTCGTCGCCTCCGTGACGTAGGGGGGATGGTGGAAATAAATGACCCGCCCGCGCACCTCGGCAGTATTCCAAGATTCGATCAGCCTTTGCCGCAGCCAGTCCAGCTGCTCAACGTCAGTGACTGTTGTTTCGTCCGCTGCCAGTTGCTTGTTGATGTCAATCAACAGTTCGTCGATTTGCTCTAGCTTGGCTTGATTGTCATCCAGCTGTTCAGCCTCTTCAGGTCGCCCGGAACTCAGTAGAGCTGAGGCTTCCATGATTTGAAGTTTCTGCCGTTCCAAGTCAGACCGACGATTTTCTAATTCGCTACGGTAGTCGTCCCCCTCTTGAGTCGTTGGCAGGGGGATTGGCGCATTGAAAGTATTTGAATCGAGTGCAAAGAAATCAATTCCACCGCTGCGAAACGTGTAATAGCGGTTAGGTAAGCGGGTGAAGCGTCCCGGTTGATAAGAAAGACAGCGACCTGTATCCGTCTTGGCAGTGTAATGACGATCTAGATGACGAGCCAATTCGCTCTCGCTATTGAACGCTTTGAGGTAGTCAAGAAACGCTCGTGCATAGGCATTCCCTTGACCCGAACCGTGCCAGCCAATGTCCAAGTCTAACTGAGAGCGCAGCAGGCGGCGTAAGGGCAGCGAAGCCTGGGCGATTAAACCATAGATAAAGGGTAGGTCATAGTAATCGTGGTTCCCTGGCACCGGCAAGAACGGCATATTGAAGACCATTTGATCGTAGGCAATGCGTTCCGGGCGATCGCCTCCTACCAAAAACTCTCGGTAGGGAGAAATAAAGTTTTTTAGGTAGTATTCGCTGGAGCCAACCAGATAGATCACGTCGCCGGTGTGCAACACGAAACGGCTCTGTTCGCGGTGGGCAAGCATGAGTTCTGCGATTTGTCGTTGGGGGTTGTATCCTCGATAGGAGCCGGAGCCACTATCCCCCACGACTAAAAATGAGAACTCCGGAGTGTCAGAAGCGCCATCGTCTAAAACCATCCGGGTTTGATCGATTCCTCGTTCCACAAGACTCGGTGCAAGCCATCGCACTCGTTCGTTCATCTTACGGATTTTGACCGAGATCGGTGGATCGGATACAAATTGCATAGCTGCTTTACTCCCAGATTTCTCTGTGCCCTCGTTGCTCGTCCCACTGCATGCTGATTGTACCTGCCTGCGTCCGCAGAAGGCTTCTATCGGTTTATATTAGTTTTCCGATCGGCGAGAGCGACGAGTAGCTTGCTTGTAGTCTAGAAGATAGACACGATGTAATCTGAATCTATCCGCCGTTTTAATCTCTATGACTGAGCAACGTGATGCTGATTCGTCGTCAATGGATTCTCAGCAACCTAGCGAACCAAAGGATGCTGTGACGACTGAGTCGGTCAATGATTCTCCCAAAAACCGCATTGCGGGTGTTTGGAACGACGCAACCGCACGCTTGAGGCAACTGCTACCTGTAGAACAAGTGGCACAAAAGACTGTTGGGTGGTTTAGTGTCAGCGAAGACCGGGTTGCAGAGATTTTGGAGACGGTTCGAGCTGAACTCCCCACGACAGAAGCCCTTTTGATTGGGAAACCTCAAGCAGGGAAAAGTTCGATTGTGCGGGGGCTGACGGGCGTTTCTGCTGAGATTGTCGGTCAGGGATTTCGTCCTCACACGCAACACACGGAACGGTATGCTTATCCTTCTAGCGACGTGCCCTTGCTCATTTTTACAGATACGGTCGGGCTGGGAGATGTAAATCAGGACACTCAGGCGATCGTTAAGGAGTTGGTTGGCGATTTGCAACAGGAGAGCCGTTCTGCCAGAATTCTGATTCTGACGGTCAAAATTAATGATTTTGCAACCGACACACTGCGACAGATTACGACTCAGCTGCGTCAGCAGTATCCAGATATTCCCTGTCTGCTAGCTGTCACCTGCTTGCATGAGGTTTATCCTCCCGGTACTAACGATCATCCCGCTTATCCACCCGATTATGAGGAGGTTAACCGAGCTTTCGGTGCCATTCAACAAGCGTTTGCCGGAGTGTGCGATCTCTCCGTTATCATTGACTTCACCCTAGAAGAAGATGGTTACACTCCGGTATTTTATGGCTTAGAGGCGTTGCGAGATACCTTGGCAGACCTCCTACCAGAAGCGGAAGCGCGGGCGATTTATCAATTATTGGATAAGGGCGCTAGCGAACAAATTGGCAACCTCTACCGGGATGTTGGACGCCGTTATATGTTGGCATTTTCTATCATGGCAGCTGCGATTGAGGCAGTACCGTTGCCGTTTGCCACCATGCCTGTCCTAACTGCCTTGCAAGTCTCAATGGTCGGTTTGTTAGGAAAATTGTACGGGCAAACCCTGAGTCCATCGCAGGCGGGGGGGGTCGTTAGCGCGATCGCCAGCGGTTTCCTAGCAAGGGCAATCGGACGGGAGTTAATTAAATTCTTACCGGGTTTTGGGAGCGCGATCGCTGCTTCCTGGGCAGCTGCCTACACCTGGTCATTGGGCGAAGGTGCCTGCGTTTATTTTGGTGACTTAATGGGGGGTAAAAAACCCGATCCTCAGAAAATTCAGTCTGTGATGCAAGAAGCGTTTAAAACAGCGCAAGAACGATTTAAAGGAATCAAGCGTTGATAAAACCTGTGCCAATTTGCATTGCAGCAAGAATTGAAACAGCGCATCGATTTCTATTGCCATTTACTCACTTTAATGCACTACATCATAAGACAGTTGCACAAGACCAGAATCATAAGTTTGACATTTAGTAAGATTCAAAGATTGAGAAATTGTTCCATTATCAAATAATGGAATTCCTTCACCCAATATCGTTGGATGTATTGAAAGAATTAGCTCATCTACTAGGTTCTGACTCATCAAGGCATGAGTCAGTTGAGATCCGCCAACTAACCAGATATTCTTTCCATCTACCTGACGCAATTGCTCTACAAATTCCGTGATGTCTTCCCTGATAACTTCAGCATTGCTATCTGCTGGAAAGAGAGGATTTTTTGTAAACACATAGCTTTTTACACCTTTGTAAGGATACTCACCGAAAGTCAGCACTTGCTCGTAAGTTTTCCTACCCATCAGAAGAGTATCAACACTGGCGAAGAATTCTGAATAGCCGTAATCTTGGTCTGTAAATAACCAATCAATGTCGCCAGACTGCCGCGCAATATAACCGTCTAAACTGGATGCAATGAACAGGATAACTTTACGCATTGCTCTTTTTCCTATACCTTTTCCTTTGCTGGTGGTACGATGCCAAGCTTATTCAAACCTTTATCCAGTACCTTTAGTAACTGAAAATCTTGCTCTGGCAAGGGATAAGTGCTACTGGTGAACAATCCTGCACTTTGAGAAGGGCGCTTTTCTAGGAAGGAGAATGCTTGTCGAAACTGATGCGGTTCTGCTTGAATTGGCGAGTCAAAATGGCAGGGAATAATTCGCTGAAAGTCCCAACTTGCTACCTTATCTGCCCATTCGATAGTTTCTTTCGGTGCGCGGTTGAGAATCAAAGTTTGTAGAATTGGTGCCACAAACAGACGACCATCTCCTCGCAGCGCATCGAACGACCGCTTCCAATCTGGCTTCCATCTAAAGGGAAACAAACCGAAATAAGCTTTCTTAGAACGTTCCGGTGCTTTGAGAGCATTGCGAAACACTTCACCCCATTTCGGTACTTCTAGCACGCCTGGTTGGAAATACAAAGTAAATAGGGAGATGCGCTGCCATCCCTTCCGGCGATTTGCCTGAGTGTTGGCAACGATATCAGACGCTTGCTCCTTGGCATGGAACAGCAAAGGATAGGGGTCTAATTGGACAATTGCCGGCGGATCTTCTGGTATGGAAATTACCGAGTCGGTTACAAGTAGCATGCGCGATCGCGCATGAAAAAATGCAACTTCCGCGAACTTACCCGGTCCCAGGTAGATGGGACCTAGTATCGCGTAGTCAAACTGGTTGGCAAAGGGGGTAGTGCTGCTGTCTTGTGGAAGTACCTGAGTGCGTTTGGAAGGCAAACCCAGCCAACTGAGGGGGAGATTGAGGGGAAAACTCCACTGAGAAGGAGCCACAAAAACCTGTGCAAGCGGAAAACATCTAGCAAAGGGACCCACGAAGACTTTGTGTTCTAGTCCAGAAATCGTGGGTAGGATGATGTACTTGACATCTCCGTGTTCTGCTACCAATTCTTTGACAAGCCGGATACACTCAGGAGTCGGCGCAACCGGCGCATAGACGAGCAAACCCCCTTCATCTAGCTTAACGACCGTCATGCGAATCGGCACGACAACGTAGAAGATGCCCTGAAGCTGGTCAAAAGTCCAGATTGTATCCTGAACAACTTCTTTGCGGATTGTCCGCCGACTGCCAAAAGGATAGAGGGGCAAAGTAAACCAGAAAGACCAGGAAAAGTCCCTCAGATGAATCTGTTCTGCGTTTAGTGTGCGTTCATCATCAGCCACTTCACGACCCCCTTCCGCATTCGCTCAATCTGTGTTTATTTGAACTTCAGAAGTTGGAGTGTAGCAAATTGTTGTCACAATAAACTACATTTTTGTTAAAACTCAGCCTGCTTATACCATTTTAGATTTTAGATTTCAAATTTTGGATGGTAGAAGACTGGCAGCGATCGCGTACAGCCCTTTGGGCATGAAAACAGCGAAGCGAGGCGTTAGCCTAACGCTGACTTGTCAGTTCGCGTCCTTGCCAGTAGCCACTAACAACAATTTATTTGTACTATAGCGCCCCTAAATGATTCCTGAAGGCGAGATACCCGAAAACTCTTACGGAGTCGGGTATCTGAAGGGTTAGCTCACCATTCAAATGCTAGGATTGCGACTACACGCTATTGAAGGCTGAACGCGGTTTCTGGGCGATTGCACAAGAACTCCGGAATTTGGGATTTTACGGTTGAAGTCTTTGAGATGGTTTTTTTTAAAGAGCGATCGCGTCTGTATGTCACGACTAAGGGAGTGTGGCTTGAGATGAACCCAATTTACTTAGTTACAGCCATTTTTCTCGTCTTTGTCACCTACACAAAACCTAGTTGGTTTTGGCAAACCCGAAAGACACTCCTCATTAGGCGTAGAATTGGCGATCGCGCTACAGCTATTTTTTGTTACGCACTTGCAGTAACGCTCATCATCAGCGCGATTATTTAATAATTGCTCCCACAAGCCTTTCCTTCTGCAAGGCTTGCTAGTATGCCAATGCCCTTGGTAAATCTTTGGCATACTAGCGCTTTCTCCTTGCGTTCTTTTCCCTAAAACTCAAGCTAGAAATAACCGTTTATAACTCAACTTTGGGTTGGGAGAATTGTTAGGGAGATACGGCTTTCAATCCTTTAGCTGTTAGAATCACCTCAGCTCCTTTCTTTACTGTTAAGGTTGTTGAAGAGTCAGCTCCTTCAGGCTGATCGGGATTGCTGATTGGTGTCTCAAGAATGTAAAAATAATCCCCATTCGCCCAGCCTGTGGTACAACTTCCATCCCGACAAGTGATTTTACCTCCAGTTAAATTGATGCATTTTCCGTTAGCATCACAACCACGGTAGCTAAGATTTCCCGTTCCATTGACTCCTGACCAAGATTTTGCATTACCAACCGTTATTGTCCACTCACCATTACTGAGAGTTTGTGAGTCAGTTGGAGCTTGAGAGTTTCCATCCTCGACAATCTCCATTTTAGTGATGAGGGATTCTTTTTTGCTTTTGCCGCAAGGTTCGATGCTTTCGCAATCATTAACGGAGAGGATTTCATAAGAGTTACGAACTTTCTTATTCAAAAAAGTTTTTTCTTGTTCGCAGACTTCAAATGATGCGCCAACATTCCTCTCGATTCTGTTTTCATCTACTAGGGTGACGTAGCATTTGAGGTCACCTTGTACCATGTTTGTGACGGTACCAATGGTTGGCTGCTTGGTTGAAACTTGCTTATTTTTATCGCGTTTAACTTGGGTATTCGTTTGACTTTTATTAGAAGAATCAGTGCTAATTTCGGTATTTGTTTGAGATTTATTAGAAGAATTAGCTTTGACTTCGCTATCTGGTTCAACTTTATTAGAAGAATCCGCCTTCGTTTCTGGGGCGTTATTTGGTTGATTTTGCTGAGAAGCATTGGGAAGCGAGTTACCACAACTCACAAGCCAGAGAGAGCAAATAGTGAATGCAATTGTCTTGGTCAAATTTTTCATGTTTGAGTTTTTTCCAAAATTGAGTGAGTGCATTCTTGATAACTACGCTTTTGGGTCAGTAATAGGTATCTTCACTTCAAATTACTGTGTTTCCCGAAGCGCTAGAAAGCCTATGCTTTGCCGATAAGTTCTAAAATCCTTATAGAGCAAGGATTTTAGTTTGGAAAAAAGAAATTAATATTTGCTGTTTTTTGGCTAATCCTCTTCTCCTTTGGTGAGGCTACACATCAGATACCCCCAAACTCTGCCAAGGGAGCGATCGCATCGCACAGGAATGACTGGGCGCATCCACCTATGCGATCGCTTGAAAAAAGAAGCTATCTTTTCTCTTTGCAAGGAGTATCGGGGAGAAATCAGGATTCTCACTACCGTTTTTAAAAAAAAGAATATTTTCTCCCTTTTTCAAGGAGTTTAGGCAAGCTCGTACCTTATCCGAAAAGGATTAGAGTCTGCCTTTGATCAAGAAATTTAGCGATTTTGGGTGGACTTGTTTGGATAGTGTACTTACTAGAGTGATTTTTCCCGTTTAACTGATTCAAACCTGTAAGAAGAATCACAGTAAAGGGAACTCAGAGTTATGACCGATGCCCGTCAAATGAAGATTCAATGGATTACTGCTGAATTCAAGCGGCTAAACGCACAGCTTTCCGAGCTTTTGGAACAACAAAAGCAGATACCAAGGGAATCTTGCGATTGGTGGCAATTGCAGGATCTGATTAGCGAAGTGGAAGACGAGATAGAGGCGTTGGTTTTTACCTCTAGTTGATTCATTATGCGTTCCCGATCGCTTCTATAGCAGTCTTGAGCCAATCAATGTAAGTTTGTTCTCTGCGGATCGCTAATTCTAGTCCGAGCCGTTGCAGAATCTGCTCGCGGCTCGCAGAGCGATCGCTTAGGGTTGGCAAGTCAATATTTTCACACTCAGCTAGCTTTTGGCGGCGTGCGGTTAGTTGCTCCTCTAATAGTTGAAGGATAGCTTCATCCGGTAACTGCGCCGCAAAATGCAACTGCACGAGCAAGGGATCTCGCACGGTTGGCAAGGGCTGAGGGCATTGCAGCCATCGGATTAATTCGGCTTGTCCTGCCTCCGTCACGCTGTAAACTTTGCGATTTGGGCGATCGCTCTGAATCTCTACAGTACAGGTAATCCACCCTTGCCCAACCAGTTTATCGAGGGTTCTGTAGATTTGTGCTTGGTCTGCGGGCCACAAGTGAGCAATACATCGATCGAAGCAGCTTGTTTTCAGGTCGTAACCCGTCCTCTCTTCTTGCTGAAG
The DNA here is from genome assembly GCF_039961925.1 of Trichocoleus sp. DQ-U1. Taxonomy (NCBI): domain Bacteria; kingdom Bacillati; phylum Cyanobacteriota; class Cyanophyceae; order Leptolyngbyales; family Trichocoleusaceae; genus Trichocoleus; species Trichocoleus sp. DQ-U1. The sequence goes on from NZ_JAMPKB010000029.1 coordinate 49,175, forward strand.
TAAACCCAAAATTGCGTGTGCTAGAGACATAGACGGTTTTCCGAAGAATGAAGTAGTGGAAGCTCTATTGGTTACTTACGATCTTATGCTAATATATGACTAATCACATATAGGAGCAATCAAAGTAAATGAGAGGAATGATGGTTGGCTCTGATAAAGAACAAAACGGCTTGGTCTTGAGTTGAACCAGGCACCAGCTTCTTGCCGACTGGGGTTGATGACCCCATTTAGATAGAATTTCATACTCTGCAAGTGCTGGTTATCCGCATATTCTTCGCCAGGGTTCTTATTAAACTGATAACTAAGGCATCAAGGAGACAGTTGATGACGACTCAAATACGAACGATGCGAACGGTTGCAGGCATCATTAACAGTGTCGAAACGCTGGAAGGTGAAGGGATGCTTGTGCGCCGCCCATTCCCTAAAAGTGCCTTTTCCCACTTCGACCCCTTCCTCCTCCTTGATGAATTAGGGCCGGTTGATTTTGAGCCGGGTCAAGCAAAAGGAGCGCCGGATCATCCCCATCGGGGCTTTGAGACGGTTTCCTATGTCCTTGAAGGGCGCTTGGAACACAAAGATTCACAGGGTCATGCAGGACAGTTGGGTGCTGGTGATGTGCAGTGGATGACAGCAGGAGCGGGTGTTGTCCATTCAGAAATGCCAGAGCGAGAATTTGCTCGGTCTGGCGGACGGCTTCACGGACTGCAACTTTGGGTGAATCTGCCTCGGCGGGACAAGATGATGAAACCTCGTTATCAGGAAATCTCGGCGGAGCAAATTCCCACTGCTCAGACTGATGATGGCTTGGTAACGGTAAAAGCGATCGCTGGAGAAGCGCTGGGAGTGAAGTCAGCGATCGCAATGCAGACTCCGATAATGTACCTGCACTTCACGCTCCAACCGGGCGGAACAGTGGTTCAGCCTGTGCCAAAAGAATACAATGCCTTTACATACGTGCTAGATGGAGAAGGTTTGTTTGGTGCAGACAAGGAACGTGCAGGAGATGGGCAGATGGTGTTGTTTGCACAAGATGGTGAAGAAGTAGCAATTTCAAATCCATCAGATGCGCGATCGCCATTGGACGTGTTGCTCATTGCTGGCGTACCGCTAAACGAGCCAGTTGTCCGCTACGGGCCATTCGTGATGAATACCGAAGCAGAAATTGTTCAAGCAATTGAAGATTATCGTAACGGGAGGATGGGTTCCATTGACTTCTAACACACTGCTACAACGAATACATCAACATCAATATCTGCGCGATCTGCGGAACAAATTGTTGCACCTCCACCGGGTGTTGCTTGACACAGAACGCATCACTTACGAACAGGTGCGCGGACGGGTATCCAACACAGAACTCCTGAAACTCGTGATTGAGCACGAACAATTTGCGTGGCTGCATCGCCTTTCTGAGCTGGTTGTGCAAATTGATGAAATGCTCTCTAGCGATGAACCTGTATCGCTGGATGATATCCAAAATCTGATTACCAATGCCCGCACGCTGCTGACGCCGTCAGAGCTAGGCAATGAATTTGCCCGGAAATACTACAATGCTTTCCAACGCGAACCGGGCGTTGTGTTGGCACACGCATCGGTATCAGAGCTGCTTGCATCTGCTAAATAAGGACAAGTGAAGGAAAAGCACCGCAATTTACCTTGCGGTGCTTTTCTATGGGTACGGAAATCTTTGAGATTCCTTTAGTGCAAGCAACGATCTAGGCTTCATCTAAGAAGAGTGCGATCGCGCTTAGCAACTTTCGGCATCTCTTCAGACAGGCGCTGGGCTTTTCCCAATCACACTTACTCTTACAGAACAGAAAATACAGAACCGAAAATCTGCTTTCGCTGAATCGCTGCTTCAGGTTTCCAGCGTTTTACATTTGCTAAATGCAGCCGAGCAAGTTAGTCTAGCAAGAGTAGAATAAAACTACATAAATTTATATTAAAAATATGAGGGACTGGTGCCTCAACTGCATTTGCAGTAATGTAGGCTCTCTCAGTAATTATTGTTATAAAAATGCTCAGTAATCTTCTTAAATAAAGTTGAAGTTTATCCTATAACTTTTGCATAAACTCAACTTAACCTAAATCAAATCTATGACTTTGTTAGTATAAACGATATCTAGTATTTGTGTGGCTCTCGACTCAACAAATTGGGGATATGCCTAAAGGTACAGACAATTTATTAAAATAAACTTTATAGTTGTTAACAAGAGACAAAAAACTAGGTAAAAAACTTGGCTAATATCGTTGATACCGCCGTTCAGGCTGGTTCATTTAACACCCTAGTTGCTGCCGTCAAAGCTGCTGGTTTGGTTGATACACTACAAGGCGCTGGTCCCTTCACTGTATTTGCGCCTACTGATGAAGCTTTCGCTAAACTTCCCGCAGGTACAGTAGATTCTTTGCTTCAAGATATTCCGAAGCTTAAGCAAATCCTGACCTATCATGTCGTTTCCGGCAAAGTGATGGCAGCTGACGTAGTTAAGCTGAAGTCAGCTACTACAGTTCAGGGTTCAGATGTGAAAATTGATGCTTCCAATGGTGGCGTCAAAGTGAATGATGCAACAGTTGCAACAGCGGATGTTGCTGCTGATAATGGTGTCATCCACGTCATTGACACAGTATTGCTTCCTGCGTAAGTAACGCAAGAAATAGTTAATACTCTGTGTGGGGCAGCGATTATATATAATCGCTGCCCCACTACTATTTAAATGTGTTTTCTCTATGGGAAAGTTGCGAGTACGTTTCTCAAGCGATCTTAGGGTTAATATGCGATCGCGTTGCGCTGACTCGTCAGTTCGCATAGCCGAATATTGACCTGATACAACTTACGAGAAGAACCGCTCATAATCGTCGTGGCTACCGATCCAGAACCATGTAACTGTATCGCCTTCTAATACTCCAAGCGCCCGATAACCTCGTGTTACTCTAACAGACCAAATATCCTCTTGACTGTTGATGCACTTGAAATGCAAAGATGGGTGAAATGAATTTTTTGCCCACAGACGATAAGCTTTCCTGGCACTCTGCCTAACATCATTGCTTAACTGCCGATATTCCACCCAAAATGAGGGAAGAACTGCCGACTTCATAGTTGGTCATAGTCCATCACAGTAGCTTGCCCTTCAGCAATCTCCTGTTTGGCACGTTTTGCAGCAGCAACGAGTTTTTGTTCCGTTCTCTGGAACGATTCATTCCATCGATTTTCATCTTGCAAGTCATAAATGTACTCCCGAAGATGCTCTGCAACTTGCTCTTGTACATCAACAGGCAAAGACTCCATCATCTTTAATAGTGTAGCGATCGCTGCCGATGACATAGTGTATTGCTCTGACTTGACATTCTGTATTCTATTATGAGCGATCGCGTACAGCCCTTTGGGCATGAAAACAGCGAAGCGAGGCGTTAGCCTAGCGCTGAAAGAGTCAGTTCGCGCAAGTTTGTTCGAGGATGCGATCGCGTTTATCGGATCGCCGCCATTCAGCACCTAGCGGATCGTCATTGCTTCGACTGGCGTTGGACAATAGCGGTGACGATGCCGATGCCGAATGCTCCGAGGATCGCAAAGCCTAAGAGTAACTGACTGCCTTCAAAGATTCCAGCACCAGCAGCGACCCAAAGCGGTTTGGCAATCAGAATGCTGACGACGAGAGCTAAGAAATAGCTTTGCCAACTCATTCTGGTCATTCCGGCAGCATAAGCGACAAAATCAAACAGTCCGGTCATCAAAAGACCCGTCATCAGGAAAAAGTTGCCTTCTAAATGTTGTTGAGCGAGGCGATCGACTTTTTCCATAAATTGCTGACCGACAAATCGCTCTACTAAACCCCGTCCGTAACGACGAGCAATATAGAAATTGAACGTACAGGAGGCTAAATCTGCCAACGCAACGACTAGCAATCCTTGAGCGAACCCAAACAGACCTCCTGCTAAAATCGCGTAAGCAGTACCTGGAAGCACTGGCACGATGATACTGGTAAAGCGCAGCCCAAACACGATCGCGGGTGCCCAGATGCCAAACCGATCCACCTGTTCTCGAACTTGCTCAATCCCATATTTGTTGAGCAGCCAGATTGCTAAAGTAATGAGAACTCCAATCGCAAACCAGCGCAGAATTTTGATCCAGTTGTATTTCATGCGGCTCAACTACTCGAAACCTATTTGGTATGGTTGCATGAAATTGATGGCACCGTGATGGAGCGATCGCGTTGCGCTGACAAGTCAGTTCGCGCAAGTTTATTTGTAGGTTGCGATCGCAAGTGCGGGTGATGGAGGCGATCGCTGTTGAAGGGAACTGAGAAGTCGTGCTGAGTGTCATACAGGTTAAAGCATGGCACGCTCCAATCTTTTTTCTTTTATTAATAGCAACTTGACCATGAAGACTCTGCTACTCGCCAGTGTATTCGCTTCTTTTTTGGCGTCTAATCCCTTGAATGTGTCCTCAACGAACACGCCTTCTCAAGCCGACTGGTTTCGTTTCATTGCTCAACCACGTACCTCAGGGCAAGCGTTAGAACGTCCTTTGGTGAGTGCAAAAGGTGGCGCAGGTAGTATTGTAATTCGTGCAGACCTATCTGCATCAGATCCTTGCCAGAAGCTCAGCGGTGCGGCGGAACGCAAAGGAAAGAAAGTAACAGTGCGCGTTACCATCCGTCAACCTGAGGGTGGATGTATCGCTACAATCGGCAATTTTCGCTATGAAGCTACTCTTAACAAGCTTACCCCTGGCAAGTACCAGGTTGAAGTAATCCACGATTATGTGAATAATGGTTGGCCAAGTGGAACAGTATTCAAGCGTAAGGTGAGCGTAAGATAAGACAGGAAATCTTCTACCAAGAGCGATCGCGTTGCGCTGACAAGTCAGTTCGCGCAAGTTTATTTGAGGTTGCGATCGCAAGTGCGGGTGATGGAGGCGATCGCTGTTGAAGGGAACTGAGAAGTGATGCTGAGTGTCATAAAGGTTAAAGCATCGCACGCTCCCATCTTTTTCCTTTTATTAATAGCAACCGACCATGAAGACTCTGCTACTCGCCAGTGTATTCGCTTCTTTTTTGGCGTCCAATCCCTTAAATGTGTCCTCAACGAACACCCCTTCTCAAGCTGACTGGTTTCGTTTCATCGTTCAGCCGGGTACGCCTGGACAAGTGTTAGAACGTCCTTTGGTGAGTGCAAAAGGTGGTGCGGGAAATATTACGGTTCGTACAGACTTATCTGCCTCAACTCCTTGCCAGAAGCTCAGCGGTGCGGCGGAACGCAAAGGCAAGAAAGTAACAGTGCGCGTTACCATCCGTCCACGTGAGACTGGTGGATGTATCCTCATGGTCGGCAATTTCCGCTATGAAGCTACTCTTAACAAGCTTACCCCTGGCAAGTACCAAGTTGAAGTAATCCACCAATACCCGAATAGTGGTTGGTTAAGCGAGACAGTATTCAAGCGTCAGGTGAGCGTAAGATAAGACAGGAAATCTTCCACCAAGAGCGATCGCTTGCATTTGTTTGAGGATGCGATCGCACTGCTGTCTACGTGCAGCGAAAACTTAGCAAGGATGCGATCGTGTTGCGCTGACAAGTCAGTTCGCGTAGCGTACCATAAGCTAGTCATGCGGCTTGTGACCGATTAAGTCATGCCTCAACGAGATGCGATCCATAACATCATCAGGCAAGCTCTCATCAAAGAGGGTTGGGAAATCACGGACGATCCCTACGTTATATCCTATGGTGAGCGATTTCTGTTTATCGACTTAGCAGCAAGTTTAGATGCCGTAAGCGGTATTGCAGGGCGATTTATTGGTGCGAAACGCGGTAGTAGTCGAATTGCAGTTGAGATTAAGGAATTTCGAGGCACCTCGGCAATTGCTGATTTGGAGCAAGCGATTGGTCAATACGTTCTTTATCGACTTCTACTTGAACAGGTCGATCCAGATCGTGAATTGTATCTCGCTATTGCAGACACAACTTTTGACGGGATTTTCAGCGAACCGATTGGTGAGTTGGTGATGCGTGAGTTACCGATGAAATTGCTTATTGTAGATGTAGCGGAGCAAGAGGTGAAGCAATGGATACCACCACTCAAGAACGGGACATTGTAAAGCAAGTAATTCAACGATACGCCCAGTTCAAGCCTTCTCACGGTGATATTCGTCTCGACACGGTATTTGACGACACGCAAAACCGCTATGCACTGATGCAAGTGGGTTGGGATAGAGGACGACGAGTTAGGGGAAATTTGATTTATGTGACTCTGCGTGAGGGTAAGGTTTGGGTGGAGTATGACGGGATGGAACAGGGAATCACCAAAGACCTAATCGCCGCAGGTATTCCAAGAGAGCGAATTGTTCTGGCATTTCTCCCTGAAGAGCAAACTGCTGCAACTGCTTAAACTTAGACTCTGATGATAGCTACACCAAAGCTGCGGTTCGGGCTGTGGCTACTTTCAATTCAGCCTCGACAAGGCTATCTTGTTCTGGAGGGAGTGTTTGCACTTCACTCAGCACTAAAAAACTACTTAGGACGAAAAATCGGGATAATCAGTAAACTTCTGTTGGCACTGCCTATCTTACTAGATTTACTCCTTATAAGAGGCTAACGTAGACTCTATTTTGTGAAGCATTTGAACAACTTCTGAAGCTGATTCTTTGAAAGCAGTTTTAGCCAACTCTGGATTCTCTTTAATCCAGGTTTCTACTTCGTGAAGAAGAGTCTTTTTGCCCTCCTGTCGATATTTACTATTTGGCATCTGCAAAACAGAATCTATCTTTGATTGAAATTCTTTAGGATAGTATCTTTCAAAATCATGCTCACTGAACTGTAAAAAATGATCCTCTCCCCATCCACTGCTGGTATAAGTCCTCTTTAATCTTTCGATTACTTTCTTTTCCTCATCACCTCCATCTATGACAACCCAGGCTAAATTCTTATAAATAGGCTGTAAATGTAAAAAAACGAATAGCTTATTGAAATCCTCAAATTTGGTCTCAACTTCATTCACCGAACGAGCTGAAAATGTCCTGAGTCTGTCTTTCAATTTTGGAGTAAACCAAGGAATCAAAAACTCTCTAATAATTTTTTCTGCTGTTGACTCTTCAAGGATTAACCAAGCAGACCATATGTCAAAATCGAAAAATTCATAGCCTAGTTCCTCAAGAACATGCAAACGAGCCTCTGATGAATTACCGACTTCTTCAATCCTTGAGGTGGGAAGCCGCTCCTCAAATTCCATTGTTACTCGAAACAATTTACTCTCGGATTGAGAACCCAGGTACTTCACAACTATGTTCGAGTGTGTTGTAATTATGAATTGATTAGTCTCGGCTTTCTCAGCAATAAGTTTAAGGAGTTTCTTTAGTGCCTTCGGATGGACATCATTTTCTGGCTCCTCAATCAGGAAGAGCTGGTTGTTAGCAACGCACAAATCCACAATAAGCCCAACTAAATTAGCAATACCTTCTCCCATCGCTTCCAAGGGTATGTTCTCAAAATTACTTACAACATAAGCAGCCTTTTTGCCGTTTGCTGAAGGTATTGCTGTTATTTGAAATCCTAGTATGTCTCTACATGCCTGAACGTATTGTTTATTTGCAGGCATTTCAGGATTAGAAATACGATCTATCTTGGCATACAAATTTGAAAAATTCCCTCTAACGGAAGAAGTAGAACTTAAATTAACCAGTTCTTCATAAGAGGCAACCTTTCTTCTTGAGAGATAGGGATAAATGAAATTATCAGGTTCCTGATTAGGAATTGAGTGGGAGTAAAAACCAATGTTTGTCTTTGTCAAGATTGGTGATTTATTGGTGACTGATTGTTGAAGATCAGTATAACTGTCAAAAATTTCTAACCTAATATTATCAGGGAACCTAAAATCAACTTTAAGTGTCTTATCTAAATGAGGATTATGATTAAAAAATTGTTTAATGTCATTTAATTTTATCTTAACAAATCCATTTTTTTGAGATAACCGTAGATCAGTAGAAGATAAAATTGAGCCTTGTTGTATCCAGGCTACTGATTTCAGTAGTGTTGATTTACCAGAATTATTAGGACCAATGACTAAATTAATTCCCTTCGATAATCCAATACTTGCACTAGCAAAACTTCTAAAGTTACTTAACTCGACTTCGGAAACCCACATATAGTTAGCTTAGTATAAACACAACAGTAGCTACAGTCACAATTATATAAGCTTTCAAAAAATGGCAGGTTTACCTCTCTTAGCAGTTCTACAGGGAACCCAAATAAAACGAGACATCCGGTTGCACTTCCTCACAGCCTGTTTTACGGTAGGTGCAGTTGTCGTCACCGTCTAAATCAATGTTTCAGTGCTAGAAGGTATTCGTCCCAAGTTGCATTCACCCAGGTATCGGTTGGTAGTTTCGCTTGTAGTTGGCTCATAACAACCCTTTTGGCTACCGATTTCTCACATCTTAACGTAGGAGAGATCACCTCCCGTTATCCCCAAAACAGGGATAACAAGATGACGCGACTGCCACTGGATATCCTGGCACAGGATGCGATCGCTACTTTGACCTAGAACCATGCTCAATGCGATCGCACACTCTGGATGTAGAGAATGAACAGTGCGATCGCGCAAGATTGAAACTGGGACAATAACCAAACATTCAGTTTGTCATAATTTATTTACCGACTTAGCCAAAAGGCCTATCCAAATAGTGTAATTTGCGAACCTAGAAACAATGATTATGCAAGCTGAAGATAAAAAAGTTTACACAGATGAAGAATATCTTGAGTTTGAGGTTAACTCAGAAAAACGGCATGAATATATCAATGGTGAAATTGCCCTGATGACTGGCGGAACCCCCAATCACAACAAAATTGCTGGTAACTTCTATGCTGCGTTAAATTTTGCGCTCAAGCGCCAGCCCTATGACGTTTTCTTTACAGACCAACGGCTCTGGATTCCTAAAAAACGTATCTATACTTATCCAGATGTCATGGTAGTTCAGGGTGAGTTGCAATTACAAGAAGGACGGCGAGACACCATTACTAACCCGTTAATGATTGCTGAAGTGTTGTCAGCATCTACTAGAAGCTATGACAAAGACGCAAAATTTACCGCCTATCGTACCATTCCCAGCTTTCAAGAGTATCTCTTAATTGACCAATACACCATGCACATTGAGCAATACTTTAAAACCGAGCAAAAACGCTGGATATTTTCTGAGTATGACGATGCTAATGAAATAATATCTCTAAACTCCCTTCCATTCCAAATAACGCTTGCCGATATATATGACAGAGTTGAGTTTGAGTCAGTAGAGGTAAGCACCTGAAGATATTATTGTTGAACTTATTTCAATGTCTTGATTTTTGCCAATAGCGATCGCACACTCTGGATGTAGAGGATTAACAGTGCGATCGCTTCTTTTATTACAGACTCGAATTGCTTAATCAGTAGAAACAAACCAGTCGAGAAGTTTTCGGGCGATGCTCAGTTTAGGAGGAATCAACGGTAGGTTGTCTTTACTAAACCAAGCAGCATCCTCCAATTCTTGCGGATCGATGATAATGTCGCCACTGGCATAGATGGCGGTGAATCCAATCATCAGCGAGTTCGGAAAAGGCCAATGTTGCGAACCGAAATAGCGAATATCCTTGACTTCTATGCCAACTTCCTCCCGGACTTCGCGCACAATTGTTTCTTCGAGTGATTCTCCCGGTTCGACAAATCCAGCGATCAAACCGTACATTCCTGCCGGAAACCGAGAAGCACGAGCCAATAATATGTCCTCACCACGAGAAATAAGTACAATCACCGCAGGCGAGAGGCGAGGATAATTGACTAACCCACACTTCAGACAACGCTTGGCACGTTCGTTGGGTAATTGGGTTGTGGGAGCCGCACACTGTCCGCAATACTGATGGGTGCGATCCCATTCCATAATCTGAATGGCACGACTGCTGAGCGCATACAAGTCTTCGTCTAAAGTGCCATACAATTCGCGCAGTCCTTGCAAAGTCATGCCATCGGCTATCACCGCATCTTTCGACAGTTCCGCCGAGTAACAAGGTCTATCGTCCAACGTGCCGAGAAATTGCGATCGCACGGGCACCAAGCCAATCTCTGCCAAACTGATGAGGGTGGGAATTGTGCTGAGTGTCCCTTCCCGTCGAACCAACAGCTGATTCCCGACAAAGGCGAACCACCACGCAGGTTCAGATTGTACTGGAGGTGGAGCAATGCCAGGGATGAAAGTTCGATACATATCCGAGTAGAGTGCGATCGCGTAGCCTGCCGGAGGCAGTCGCCTTCATCGTATCATTGCGATCGCATACAGCATCATACAAAAAGCCGCCCGATCGGGGCGGGACTTTATACCCAGTTTTCGATAATACGATGTGTAATTCGTAGCCGTGCGGGGCAAGTTTTAGCCAAAAAACGCTAAAAAGCCCAAGGGCGTCTTTCCGTGTTTCGACTCCAAGGGCTTTTCGCTATAACTTTCACTCCTCACACTTACATCATGTTGCTAAAGACATAATTTTGCTATACACCTTCTGACAGATATTGAAGTGGATCGGCGATCGCTCTTACTCAAGAATCAGGCTTGAACCGACTCAAACCCCTGTAATATCTGCGTTTGAGTTTCTGAATTCACTATGCTGCCAAGCACGGTTAACCGCACCCAGAACAGCGAGTAATGATGCCGTGACAATATTGGAATGGATACCAACGCCGTAGAAAGAACCTGGGAAGCGATCGCCAGCAACCTCAACATAAGCGATCGCAGACGCATTGCTACCCTGGCTGAGTGAGTGTTCGTCATAACGATCGATGCGAATGCCAAGATTTAGCGCCTTTAGGAATGCATCAATAGGGCCGTTGCCTTTTCCGGTTAGAGCGATGCGTTTCCCGTTCATCTCTAGCGATACTGCGATCGCTTGTTCATCGCCGTCTGTTTCCGACAAGTGGTGAGAGAGGTACTTAAACGGGGATACTGCGTGCAAATACTCTTGCTCGAATAGCTTCCACAGATCCGTTGCAGACATTTCCTGCCCGGAAGCATCCATTGCCTTTTGCACCACTTGGCTAAACTCGATTTGCAACCTGCGGGGCAATACCAGGCTGTAATCCCGTTCTAGCAAGAAAGTAATGCCACCCTTACCCGATTGGCTATTCACCCGAATCACAGATTCGTAGCTGCGTCCCACATCGGTTGGATCGAGTGGCAGATACGGAACTTCCCAGATTCCATCCGATTCCTGTACCGCCAAGCCTTTCTTGATCGCATCTTGGTGAGAACCAGAAAAGGCAGTAAATACCAAATCCCCAACATACGGATGGCGGGGATGAATTGGCAATTGCGTGCAATCTTCCACCGTTCTCGCCACCATGTTGATATCAGAAAAATCCAAACCGGGATGGATGCCTTGGGTGTAGAGGTTCAGCGCCAGCGTCACCAGATCCACATTTCCAGTGCGTTCGCCATTGCCAAACAGACAGCCTTCAACTCGATCCGCACCTGCCATCTGCGCCAGTTCTGCTGCTGCAACGCCGCACCCGCGATCGTTATGGGGATGGACGCACAAAATTACGCTATCCCGTCGCGCCAAGTTACGATGCATCCACTCGACTTGATCTGCGAATACATTAGGCGTTGCCACTTCAACAGTTGCAGGCAAATTGATAATGGCTTTGTGCTGCGGTGTGGGTTGCCAAACATCCAGAACGGCATCGCAAATATCTTTAGCAAAATCCAGTTCAGTCGCCGTAAAGGTTTCTGGAGAGTATTGGAAATACCAATCAGTCTCCGGTTGCGCTGCTGCAAGTTCGTTCATCAGTTGCGCTGCGGATGTTGCCATCTCGATAGTACCCGCGCGATCGAGATTAAAGACGGTGCGGCGGAAGACTGGAGAGGTGGCATTGTAAAGATGCACGATCGCTCGTTTTGCACCTTGCAATGCTTCAAAGCTACGACGAATTAGATGTTCGCGGGCAGGGGTTAAAACCTGAATTGTGACGTTATCGGGTATTAATTGCTGCTCGATTAGGCGGCGGACGAAATCAAAGTCAGTTTGTGAAGCGGAGGGAAATGCAACTTCGATTTCTTGAAACCCAATTTCGACTAAAAGCTTAAACAGACGTAACTTGCGTTCAACGTGCATCGGCTCGATTAGTGCCTGATTGCCATCGCGCAAATCGGTACTCAGCCAGATGGGAGGATGGGTAATGGTTTTCGAGGGCCAAGTGCGGTCTGGTAAGTTAATGGGGGCAAATGAACGATATTTGGTTCCGGGATGCTTCAACACGATCGATATTTCCTATATTTTTGGTGTTTGTGAGATGCTGTGGCGATCGCAATCGAGTTAAACCAAGAGTTGCCAGGTTGCGACGCAGACCAATCCTGACAACCCACCAACAGTCGCAGTAACATCTCAAGTGCTGTATGAAGTCGCATAAAAATCTCCAAAAAAATTGGTGAATGAATGGCAATGCCGCACTTGCCCGCGTAGGCAAGGAGATTTAGGCTTGGAATGGAAAAACTTGATTTAAGTGGTAAAAAATTATTTGCGCCCAAGGCGCAGCAGCAGCCCTAGCCCTAGTAGTCGGCTAGTGGAGTAGTGTAGAGATTGCTGCCGTGGAAGCATGAGATTGAGACAATAAACTATGGATATATTAGCCCTAGACCTTACAAGGGTCAATATTCAGATGGACATACTTTGGTAACATAACGCCAATCAACTTGCGATCGCACGAGCACCAACTCGATCTCACCCGCTGTTAACTTCAAATTTAATTTGGGAACTATAAAGGTAGCAGCCTTCCTAGAAGTTTGCTGCTCTTATGGTCTGTGCGCGGAGACAGGAAATGCAGCCGATGTCGATAACGCAGAAATTCCCAGTTAAACTCGATCGCACTTTTTTGACAGCAGCGCTGGTAATTCCGATTGTTCACCTCTATTTAGGATACGTAGGATTATCCACGACCTTTGTAAATGGTGCCTCCGTATTTTGGCCTTCACTCGGTGTCTTTTTGGCAGCGATGCTGCTACTAGGCTATCGCGTCTGGCCTATTTTATTTGTGAGTGATTTCATTGTTAGTCATATTCTTTTTTTCCCAAACAATCTTTTAATCAGTCTGATTATTCCCGCTGTCAACCTGCTCACTCCATTCAGCGGGACTTTTTTAATTAATCGTTATATCAAACGCCACAATTTTTTAGAGCGATCGCAAGATGTTTTTAAATTTATCATCCTGACCATCCCCACCCCCCTGATTAGTTCCCTCTTGGCTGCCGTCACGCTTTGCACCAGTGGGATTGCGCCCTGGACAGCATTTGCAGAAGTGTGTCGAACCTGGTTGGCATCAGACACCACGGGAATTTTGGTCGTTACACCCCTATTGCTGGCATGGTGGCAAAAATCTGAATTTAAAAAATTCGACAAGCAACAAATTCTCGAATTTGTATTTGTATTGGTCTGGGTAATCGCGCTCGATCATATTGCCTTTTCGGGAGGATACCCAATCGAATACATGGTAATTCCCCCCCTGATTTGGGCGGCATTTCGGTTTGAAGCGCGGGTATCAACGCTACTCGTGCTAATTGTGTCAGCGATCGCAGTTTTTGGAACCGTTCGCGGCTTCGGCTCGTTCGCCAAACAAGCCACTCCCAACGAATCGCTGATCCTGCTGCAATCGTTTATTTGTGTCATTGCTATCACCACATTTGTCATCTCTGCGGTGACGAATGAAAACCGCAAGGCAGAAAGAAAACTTCGGCAAGCGAATGATGAATTAGAGCAAAGAGTTGAAGAACGGACGACTGAACTCAATGAGGCGAAGAATTCTGCCGAAGTTGCCAACCAAGCTAAAAGTGAATTTCTTGCCAACATGAGCCACGAACTACGCACTCCCCTTAACGGTGTTCTGGGATATGCTCAAGTTCTTTCTGCTGCCCCCAATCTTACCGAACAGCAACAACACGGCATCGACATTATCTATAATTGCGGCTCTCATTTGCTAACGCTGATCGAAGACGTACTCGATCTCTCTAAAATCGAAGCGCGTAAGATGGAACTGCATTTGAGCGATTTACATCTACCTGGCTTCCTGCAAGGAGTCGAGGAAATTTGCCGCATTCGCGCCGAGCAAAAAGGCATTCAGTTCATTTATCAGCCACCCGATAATTTGCCCACAGCGATCGCAACTGACGAGAAACGCTTGCGGCAAGTGTTGCTGAACCTCTTGGGCAATGCGATTAAATTCACCGACGCCGGTAGCGTGACATTCCGAGTGGAGGTGACTGAAAATCTGCTGCAACCAGCGTTCGCGAAGCTTCGCTTTGCGGTTGAAGACACGGGTATTGGGATGTTACCCGAACAACTAGAGCAAATTTTCCTCCCCTTTGAGCAGGTTGGCGATACCAAGCGACAAGCGGAGGGGACTGGATTGGGACTTGCGATCGCCAAAAAAATTGTCGAACTCATGGGAGGGGACATCTACGTTAAGAGCTTACCGAAGGTCGGTAGTACCTTTGAGTTTGAGATCGAGTGTGCTTTCTCGACGAACTCAATAGTAAGCAACATTTCCAGGGGGCGAATTTCTGGTTATTCGGGCGATCGCAAAAGCATTTTGATTGTGGACGATCGATGGGAAAATCGCTCGGTCATGGTTAACTTGCTGCAACCGTTGGGATTCACCGTCATTGAAGCCAGCAACGGACGGGAAGGGTTGGAGAAGGCGCATCAAGTTCAACCAGATTTAATCATTACTGACCTGATCATGCCTACCCTGAATGGTTGGGATTTGCTCGCGCTGCTGCGCCAGTCAGAAACGTTAAAAGATTTGCCAGTCCTTGTGTCATCGGCAAGCGTGTATGATGCCGATCGCCGTAAAAGCCTTGCCGCAGGCGGCAACGATTTTCTGGCTAAACCCGTGCAAGTCGAGGAACTATATCGACTCTTGGCAAAACATCTGCACCTGGACTGGATCTATGCCGATGCAAAACCTATTGAACGTGCGATCGCAACGCCCTTCGCAAACGCAACCCCAACCGAACTTGCTGTGCCACCCCTATCTGAACTGTCGAGCCTACTGGAATATGCCAAGCGAGGACAAATCAAAGGCATCCAACAAGAACTGGAAAGACTTGCCCAACTAGATGAAAGTTATCAGCCGTTTGCCAACAAATTAAGTTTGTTAGTGAAAGAATTTAATATTCACAAAATTCGCAAATTTCTTATAGAAACTGTAGGTTAATTGCCCCGTATTTTATCTTCATGAATAAACCAATAGTCAAAAAAGGAGCAGTTATAAAATGTTATTTAATTCCGATCGCGAAATCGTTTTAGTGGTTGATGATAATCCAACTAATCTAGAATTATTATATAACGCCTTGGGTTCATCTGGCTATGAAGTTTTGGTAGAAATGGATGGTTTTAGTGGAATTGAGCAAGCTAAGAACTATCCGCCAGACTTGATTTTGCTAGATGTCCAGATGCCAGGAATTGATGGGTTTGAAACCTGCCGTAAATTGCAGCTCGATCCGTCTACAAAAAACATTCCAGTAATTTTTATGACGGCGCTGACAGATACCACAGACAAAGTGAAGGGATTACATTTAGGAGCAGTAGATTATATTACAAAACCCTTCCGTCATGAAGAGGCACTTGCTCGGATTCAAACCCATTTAAAAATTCGCCGTTTGAGCTTAGAACTTGAACAACAAAAGCAAGAACTTGAGGAAATTGTTCAAAAACGCACAGCCGAACTAACCTGCACGTTACAAGAACTAAAAAAAACACAATTGCAATTAATTCAAAATGAAAAACTGTCTACAATTGGTCAGTTAGTTTCTGGCATTGCTCATGAGATTAATAATCCAGTTGGTTGTATTTATGGCAATTTAGAGCAAGCGAGTCTTGCTGTTAAAGATGCGGTTGATTATATACGTCTTTATCAAGCCAAGTTTCCAAATCCTGGCATAGAAATTGAACAAAAAGCGGAAGAGATTGATCTTGAATATCTTCTAGAAGATTTACCAAAAATGTTCTTATCTATGCATACAGGAATCGATAGAATTCGCAACATTAGTACATCCCTTAGAACATTCTCCCGTGCTGATGTAGATTACAAGGTATCAGTTGACATCCATGAGGGACTTGAGAGTACCTTGATGATTTTGCAACATCGTTTGAAAGCTCAGAATTATCGTCCAGCAATTCAAATCATTAAAAATTATGGTGAAATTCCTAAAGTTGAGTGTTATTTAGGACAACTCAATCAGGTATTTATGAATATTTTGGCAAATGCAATCGACGCAGTGGAAGAAGCGAACTTGGGTCACACCTATGAAGCGATTAAAGAAAATCCCAACCATATTATTGTTCAAACCGAAATGAAAGATGAACATCAGGTTGCAGTCCGAATTGCAGATAATGGCATGGGGATGACGAAAGATATCAAGCAACGCATTTTTGACCATCTATTCACGACTAAACCTGTTGGAAAAGGAACAGGTTTAGGATTAACGATTGCTCATCAAATTATTGTTGAAAAGCACGGAGGAACGCTCGAAGTCAATTCTGAATGGGGACGAGGCACAGAGTTTGTGGTAACGCTTCCGATTGTGTAATCTAGTCTTTAAAACTAGATTAGATGAATCAATCCCTCAATCAGCTCTAGTTTTGACTGTAAAATTATTAGTGAAACTGCTGCTGTAAGGTGGCAATAATTTTGAGAGCAGCTTGTAGTTCTTGGATAGCGATCGCCCGATCAACGATCGTGTTAACCAGTTGAGCTGTGGGTAACGGGAACATCCCCTAAATTGCAAATACACGCCCGTTGGTACAATCCTATTCTTTACCAGTGGCAAGAGTGCGAAATGGATGCAACGCCTGCCAGTGGTAAAGGATTTAAAAAAGCGCAATTAGTAAGGCAATGGGTGCTGCAAGTAATATCCACATCGTCGGCTGCAAACCATACTGTTGAGCAACCAAACCCAGTGTAAACGGAGCTAACCCCCCCACAAAACCTGCCAGGTTGTTGAGCGTCATGACGGTTCCGCTCTGCCCCGGCATCGCTGTGTACAATTGCCCCTGGAGAATAGAGTACCATCCGGAATTAAGGAGGCCCAGAAAGCAAAGAATGACCAGCTTGAGATTGATATTGGGTACAAGCAAAAAAGCTGGATAAAGACACAAAACAAGGATAGCGCTAACCTTCAAATAAGCAAGTCCTTGCACTCGTTCGAGTAAGGGAATCAGGAGAAAATCTCCCAATAAGCCAAACCCCAACCAGGCTGTGAGAGCGAAACTCGCTTGTGTGTTGTTTACACCCACGACATCAACGAAATACAGTGCTAAAAAGCCACTCAAAACATCCAGCATTAAATCGGAAAATTGCAACAACGTTAACCAACGCAACACGTTACCTCGTTTTAAGCTTTGGATAGCATAACGGATGCCATCTTTGAAGCTGTGCGTGGGTTGATCAATATCAGAGGATGCCGTTGGAGTTGCGATTGGATACTGCCACAACATTCCGACAAGTAATCCCGTCAATACCGCCAATAGTAAAAACACACTCCGCCAACTTTGATGGAATGCGATCGCACCCGCTAAAGCCAAAGGTCCAAGGACATTGCCAAGCGAACCCGCCAATGCCCACCGTGCCATATTATGCTCGTGGCGCGTCGGTTCCATGTCCATCAGTGTCGCCTGGGAAAGACTGACAAAGGCACCAGATGCCGGATAAAACAGCACAAAGGCGACTAATAACCACGAAAAGTTATCGCTAAGAGAGATGAGGAGTAATGCGATCGCAAACCCAACACCTCCCCCCAAAATCAATTGCCGTCGTTGACCAATATCTCCCCAGATTCCCAGAATTGGCTCTATCAAACTGCTGATCGTATTAGGTATCGTCAGCAACAGCCCCACTTGCACATAGGAAAGATGCAGGTCATTGCGAATCAACGGATAAGCAGCACCCCGCACTCCATCCACCAGCTCGTCTAATAGCTCAATGACCAAGAAGATAATCGTTAATAAAATGACAGTCCTGGTCGTTTTGTTTTTACTCTCCAATGACATCGTAAAATTCTCCCATCCTCAAAATTTGAACACCAGCGCAACATCTTCACGGCGTTGGCGAAAGGAGGAGGAATCCACGAACAGACTCTCCGCCTTAGTTGTAAGGCGAATCGTGCGTTGAATTCGGTTCTAGAAGCTTACCAGGGAGGGAAAATCATAGAAGCGAAGGGTAAAGAAAAGGCTTACAAATACGTCTGTAGCCTATTGTAGGCATATCAGAAGACAGTTTGTTTTGGCTATGTAGAAGCTCTACAGGCTCAAAAGTTCGCAGCAATACATAAATACTACTGAGGCGGTTGGGATATTATATAAAGAAAATCTAGATAACATCCCAATTTGGGGAGTTGGACACACAGGAACTCCCCAATCATGAGTTAGGTGGCTTAAGCTGTTGGTGAGGTCGTACATGGAAGTAGTCGGTAGGACATTCAATAGTTCTTGGTATAGATAGTCTGCTAGATGATAAATAAAGAAAAATTTCTCGACGAGTTGCGTGAAATTGCAAGACAACATGATGGTTGCTGTCTCTCTAATGAATATGTAAACTCCAGTCATAAATTACTCTTTAAATGCAAGCATGGACACCAGTTTGAATCTTGCCGAGATTACCTCAAAGCAGGCAATTGGTGTCCTTTCTGTGCTGGACGAAGAAGAAATATTCAAGATTTGCAGGAATTAGCAAGTAAACATGGGGGGTGTTGTTTATCTGAACACTTCTTAGGCATGAACACCAAGCACCTGTGGGAGTGTGAACAAGGACATCAATGGAAAGCGATCCCACAAAATATTAAAACTTTAGGTAGATGGTGCCCAGTATGCGGGCGTGCCAATAGTGATAAAAATAGAAGAAGACATACCATCGAAGATATGCAGAAATTAGCTAACTCGTTTGGAGGTTTGTGCCTATCATCTAAATTTGAAAGTGTTATCAAGAAGTTAACCTGGCAGTGTTCAGAGGGTCACATCTGGGAGGCAGATGCACACCACATAAAGTATGGTAGATGGTGCCCTGTATGCGCTCAAAAAAATCGTGCGGAGAAACGTAAAAGCCACACGATACAAGAAATGAAAACATTTGCCATTGATAAAGGCGGTCGATGTCTATCTCCAATATTTATTAATGTTAAACAAAGCATATTATGGGAGTGTGCTAAAGGTCATCAATGGATGGCTAATGCTGACAATATTATCAATGGAGGAAAGTGGTGCCCTGTCTGTGCAGGAAACCAAGCAAAGACACTCGAAGAGATGCAAAGTCTTGCATCAGAACGTGGAGGAAAATGTTTATCAACTACTTATGAAGGAGTTAACAAAAAACTTGTATGGGAGTGTCGAGAAGGACATCGCTGGGAAACAGTTCCAGCAGTAATTTTCAGAGGAGGGTGGTGCCCTATTTGCAGTGCTGGTTTAGGGGAGCGTATTTGTCGAGAATTTTTTGAACAACTTTTGGGGCATCCTTTCAAAAAAGCTAGACCAAGTTGGCTCCGAACTTCTGATGGACATCAAATGGAACTTGATGGTTATTCTCAATCCCTAAAGATTGCATTTGAGCATCAGGGAACACAACATTACAATAACGTTAAATACTTTCATTCATCCAAAAGCAAGTTAGAAAAAATTAAAAATAACGATCAACGAAAACAAGATTTATGTAGAGATAATGGAATAATTCTTATAGAAGTTCCATCAATTTTAGAAATGCTTGGTGTTAACAATGTCAAATCCTTTATCTGTGAGGAACTATTAAAAAATAATATTTCACTACCTCCTGGTTTTCATAGCAAAGAGATTGATCTAGAAACAGTATACTGTCCTAATAAATTAGGAGAACTACAAGCTATCGCACTAGAACGTTGCGGAATATTGATTTCCAAGAAATATTTGGGGATATTTGAGCATTTAGAATGGGAATGTGCCGAAGGCCATCGGTTTAGAGCAGCACCAAATAATGTAAAGAATAGTGGTAGTTGGTGCCCAAAATGTCTTGGCAGGGGTAGAGATATTCAAGATATGCGTTCTGTAGCAGCTGCTCGTGGTGGAAAATGTTTATCGAAAGAATATATTAACAGTATCACTCCTCTCCTGTGGGAGTGTCAGGAAGGGCATCAATGGAATGCTAGACCGAATAATGTGTTCTTTGGTACTTGGTGCCCCATATGTGCCAAGAAAAATAGATGGTTCCAAAGGCGAATTTCAGTTGCACCAGACGTCACTTAATCCCCCCTCATCTGACGGTAGGGATATCTCGGTGGTAATGCAAAAGCTACTTGCCGCCGCACAATTTCACCGTTGGGCATCTTGCAAATCCAGCCCTGCTTCAATCCCGGCGTAGCAGTGACTGTCAAGGGATACCCTACTGCAATGTAAGAGTTCAAGCGATCGCTTAAATCAGCACTTGACATTCTTGGACAATTTATTTAACTTTGTAGTTAATTAACTGAACGGTTAAATAAAAGTGTCTTCCGATCAACTGAGCGTCACCTTTGCCGCCCTTGCCGATCCCACCCGGCGTGCAATCCTAGCTCACCTCGCCAAGGGTGAGGCATCGGTGACTGAGTTAGCAGAACCCTTTGAGATGAGCCTTCCTGCCATTTCCAAGCATCTCAAGGTGCTGGAGCGTGCCGGACTGATCGCGCGGGGTCGGGAGGCTCAATGGCGGCCCTGCCAGATCAAAGCGGAGCCACTCAAGGACGCAATGGATTGGATCGAGCAATATCGCCAATTTTGGGAAGAGAGACTTGATCGGCTGGATGATTACCTGCACGAGTTACA
The DNA here is from genome assembly GCF_039961925.1 of Trichocoleus sp. DQ-U1. NCBI lineage: Bacteria > Bacillati > Cyanobacteriota > Cyanophyceae > Leptolyngbyales > Trichocoleusaceae > Trichocoleus > Trichocoleus sp. DQ-U1. The sequence continues at coordinate 69,995 of NZ_JAMPKB010000029.1, forward strand.
AACCCAGGAGAAACAAGATGGGCAATAAAAATGATTCCATTGATGCTCAAAGCGATCGCGAGATCGTCATCACCCGTGTCTTCAACGCGCCCCGCGAACTGGTGTTCAAGGCGTGGACTGACCCGGAACACATAGCGCAGTGGTGGGGGCCGAAAGGCTTCACGACCAAGGTGACTGAGCTGGATCTGCGTCCAGGCGGTAAATCTCGCTACGTCATGATTGGCCCAGACGGCACAGAGTACCCAGGCAAAGGTGTCTTCCGCGAAATCGTGCCTCTTGAACGGATTGTTACCACTGATGAATTTGATGAAGGCTTTGAAAAGGTCGTGAATGCCGATCTGCCAAAGGGAATGGTGATGACGGTGCTTTTCGAGGATTTGGACGGCAAGACCAAGCTCACACTCCGCATTGTGCATGAGTCTGCCGAAGACCGCCGGAAGCATGAGGAGATGGGGGTTATTGGTGGGTGGAACTCCAGCTTTGACTGCCTTGATGAGTTCTTGGCGACGGCTTGAGTCTCCTTTACCACCCATGAGACGGTCAACTGGTGGTCTTTTGTGAAACGACTCAAGCGGAACATTAGTGTCGCCTTGCCGATACTTCCATATATGCAATGAACTCTCAAAGGGAGAAAAGATGACTACTAAAATTTTCGTGAATCTGCCCGTAAAAGACCTGAATCAGTCTGTCGAGTTTTTTACGAAACTTGGCTTCAGTTTTAACGCTCAATTTACTGATGAAACGGCGACTTGCATGATTGTCAGCGATGACATCTTCGTGATGCTATTAACTCACGACAAATTTAAGACGTTTACTCCGAAAGAAATTTGTGATGCAACCAAAAGCACAGAAGTCCTGGTTTGCTTATCTTCTGACAGCCGAGAACAAGTCGATGAAATGGTTCGCAAGGCAGTCGCCGCTGGTGGATCAACCTACAATGAACCACAAGACCACGGTTTTATGTACGCACATGGGTTTCAAGATTTAGATAGTCACATTTGGGAACTTGTCTACATGGAACCTAGTGCAATAAATCAAGGTTGAAAATGGAATCAGAGGAATGCCATTCAAGGGTCGATCGTTGTGGTAGTGAAAGGAATTTCGGGTTGAGCGATCGCTAACGCAGACTGCAACGCCTGGAAGCGGTTTTCCAGTTACTAAATTTGTGGCGATCGCATATCTAAAAATGGTAGTCCTAAACAAGTAAGGATGCATTGTAATAGTGGACAAAGTACCACACGGCACCAATATGATTCTCTAACTTCTTAGAGAACGATAATGTCTTTCTCACTAATCGGGAT
>NZ_JAMPKB010000030.1:0-70128 GCF_039961925.1 Trichocoleus sp. DQ-U1
CCCAGCTACAAAGATTCAGAAGGCTTAGAGATATTAGTAGAAGAGAAATTACACTTGCAAAAATGTGGGTAGTCCTTAAACCTAGATAATAGAAAATTTAATGAATGAGCTTTCGGTTAATTTAATTGACACGCTTGTTCGCATCCGGAACCAGGCTGTAGCGATGTCTAAAGGAAGCTGGTCTGAACTAGAAACTTTAATAGATTCTATCCTTCCAGATCCACTTAACCCGATAGCATTATTACCGATTGCGACTGGCAAAGCGGTTGGGGGAAAGCTCGATGAATTGATACATGTTGCAGCTGCTGTAGTCCTAATTGATGGGTCGCTGAGGATTATTGATGATTGTGCTGACAAGGATAATCCAGATGCACTTTATGAATCTATTGGAGTCGGTCGGTCGGTGAATTATGCAATGGCGCTAAATACCATTGCAACTCGCGAACTTTGGCGTTCCTCTCTTTCATCTGATATGGTAAAAGGGCTTTTAAATAATTATTTCTGCTCATTCCTGCAAGTATGCCAAGGGCAAGACTTTGATATAAATAAGCGTATAAACAGTTTGCCTGAATATCAGGAAATAGTTAAACTTAAAACCGTAGCTGCGTACGAATTTGCTGCGGTTGTCGGCGCTCGTATTGCTTGTTCTGAGTCAAATGCTATTGCCCTATGTTCCAACTGTGGCGCTCATCTGGGCTGGATGACTCAAATTCTGGATGATATTGAAGCACTTTGGTTTCCCATTACTGAAAATAGTCTAGAAATAGAAAAGCTGAGCTTCCCTATTCTTTTAGGTCTAACTATCAATCACTCTAATGCACATCTGTTAGAAAAACTGTGTCATGAAAAAGAATTTGACAGAATTCAGATATGCAAATTACTGGATGAAATGAAGGTGCGAACTAGGTTAATGAACTTAGCTCTCGATCATCGTGATAAAGCTATTGAATCTCTTAGCGGGTCTCTTAATCCAGAAGGAAGTCAAATCCTCAAAATTTGGCTTGATTGGTTACTTCGTGATGGCGCACGTTTATTGAAAAATACTTATTAATAATCTAAATTTAGGAAAATTAATCAAGAGTAGTTTTATCTCTCCGAAGGCTGTACCTCATTTCAATCAACAAGATACAGCCTGATAAATAGCCATTCCCAGACAAAGCCAGAAAATGAAAATTGATGTTAGCTCAGTTGCACTAATTTAGTGCCGCATTTAGAACAGAACTTTGAGTTCGCTGGGTTCTGATTTCCACAGTTAGTACAGAAAACGTGAGTGCGAGTCTCTTGAGCCGGAGAATGATTTGAAGCAACCCCAATTGGCTGAGTTGTAACAGGAGAATCAACAGGTTGACTACCCGGTGAATAAAGCTTAAAAGCTTCAATCATCTCCTGAATCACTCTTGCTTCGCGCTTGTAATTTAAGCTATCAGTTGCGCCTTCTTTTTCTAGTTCGACGGCACGCCGATCCAGATATACTTTCAGTTGGTGATACAGAGCTTGTTTTTTCTGCACCGTGTCAGCTTGGGTTAATTTTGCCGTTACCTGACGCTGAATTTCTTCTTTATCCGGGCGACACGCCAATACTTGCAGCACTTGCACCGCTTCTTCCCAACTGGAGGCGATATCGACATTTTCCAAACCAATTACGGTTTGTCGGGTGTAGCGAATTACCTTTTCTTTGGTGAGGCGATTTTCCTCTATTCGCAGCACTTGTAACGCCCTTGCTTGCACAACCAGGCGGAAAATATCTGGATTTTCTGGAAAGATATCCCAAAACGGCGGCTCTTTTTGAATGTGAACGGGAATCGGCGGTTCTTTGCTTTCACCTTTAAGTTGCGCCCGTTTTGCCTGAATCGATTGTCCTTTCCAATCTTGATAAGATTGCTGCAACTCCGGCATTCCCTCAATGCAACGCAAGGAAAAACCACCAATTTCTTGTACAAAGACAATCCGGTGACGTTCAGCTTCTCCCAGCGGTGTAATCCCTTCATTGCTGCCAACTCTCTCCCGTAGAATCGGGATGAGCTTAATTGCCGCTGGATCGCTGCTGTTGCGTCCGCCAACCAGGGCAACTTTGGCATTGAGTGCGGGGGTAAAGCCTGCGTCTTGACGCTTGAGAACGGCGTCAGAGAGTAAAATCAGCGGCTTCGATTTGCTGTAAGCAGTGCCGATGCGGTTGCGGATTTCGGCTTCGTCGTTGTTGAAGACTTTGAATAAGCGATCGCAAGCTGCTAATTCCCGCTTCAAGCGGCTACTTTCCGGCGCATTCATCACGACTAATTTAGCGCGATCGCTAATAATTTCTTTAAAGTCATTCTCCTGCACATCCGCTAAATTCGGCACATCAAATAGTCGCATCAACTCACCCGCCGCACGGTTACGCTTCCACAGCGGACTTGCTTCTGCGAGAACCTGAACTGACAAATTGCTACAAATGCCATCAATTCCCAACTCGTAGCGGCTCTTAGAACCTTCACTGGCACCTGCTTGTTGCTCAATTAAATCCCGATATAATTCATTGAGTTCTTCGCGGTTATAAAGCTTAATCCCATTCACAATCAAAGCGTCGGCACTATCCGCTTGTCGATCCGCTTTTTGCTGGAAATTATCGCGAGTTTGCTTCAACTTTTGATTTAATCGTGCCAAACGGCGGTTTAATTCATCCAGATGTTCTAGCATTCTGGTAATGACTTCTAAACCTAGATATCTCGCTTGAGTTTGAATTGTCGCCACCAAGCTACCTTCTAAACCCGTTAGCGCTAACTCGCAGGATTTTTCCATATCTGCGTGCTTGGTAAGGGCAAACTTATTCTTAAACTCAGTAATATCTTGCAGCGCCTTTTCGTAATCTCTCTGTCGTTCCGTTTCCTTAGGTTGCCAAATTTTTTCTGATTCCCGACGAAACTTTTCGGCGGCATTTTCAAAAACTTGACGCACCGCCGTCACGAAAGCATCGGCAAACTTTGGCCCTCTCGTGCGATCCTCAATAATCCGATAAAACTCTTCGTCTAAGGCTTTTCGCCCTTGTTGCACGATGCGGTTGCGGTTATCGTACATCTTTTGCAAGAAGTCACCGTGCAATCGCTCATCCGGGCTTAATTTCCGCAAATGATTAGCTTTATATTCTTCAACTTTTGGCTGGAGGTAGTCTAAAAACTGGAGAATTTTGCCCTTTTCTGAACCAACAATATTTACGCCTTGCTGGGTACATTGCAACTTATTATCCGTAGCAATTTCATTGCGGATAGAGTTTACCCAAGCGGAGATTTCGGTTATATATGATCTGTCACCAGCCGCCGCTAAATCTGCAATCAGTTCCCCTTCTGTAAGGCGCATCCGTTTCAGGTCACTTTGCACCATCTCTAATACATTCGGTGGCAACTGTACCGATTCATTCAGCCACCAGCGAATAAAATCAGCGGCAAGTCTATCTGATAAAGAAGTGCGAATTTGAGCTATTGGAATTTCTACCGTAGATAACCCAAAACTCATGAAATTTTTAGGATAACCGCGTCCCCCAGGATCTGCTTGCGCCCAAGCTCCTTTGATATTATCTCGAATCGAACGTTTATACGGCGCAAAATCAGAGGTTAAATCAAGAAAGATATTTTGGGAAATCATCTCTCGAATTTGGTCGAGAGTAAATTCACTTTCCCCGTTTTTTGTTCCAACCAGATAAGTAAAATCAAAAGGCGCAGATTTACTGCGAATTTCATCCACTAAACCACTGCTAAATTGGGCAATATATTCTGTTCTATAATCAGAAAAATAGCTCAATTCCATCAAAGCAGCGTAACCGTTAGCGAGAACGCGATCGCCTACATTAATACTGGCGAACGCTGTCGGCATCGGCACAATTGCCGTCACCAGCGGACTCCCTTGCCCCCGCAACCAATGGCGGACGCAATAGCCGATATCAATCAGCATTCCGCTACCAGTCCCACCGGATAGAGAACCCGTCACAAAGACATTTAAACCTGTTGTATCTACCTTAATGCCATAGCGATCGCGCATAAAGGTTTCGTGTCCTTTGACGGCATCAGCAGCTTCATTAAACCGTCTTTGAAGTTTGTGGTAATTGCAATAAAAAGCAAATCGCCCATAACTGCGAATTTGTCCTGCACCAACTTCAATTGCCCCAATATTTCGCTCTAATTCGGTAGGAAACCAACTCTCTATCCAGGGATAGTTTCCCATATCCGACATAATTTTTTTGACTTCACTACCAGCAACACTTGCCCAATATTTTTCGTTGTCTTTGAAGGGAGAACCAGCGGCGGCAGGATTATTGACTTTGTACTCTCTATCTGTATCAATAATTAAAAAGCTGATTAGGGGGAAATTTTGCAAACTGCCATAAGTTTCTTCTACTAAGCGGCGTACTCGTGACAACACTTCATGCCCGGTGCCTCCGATACCCACTAATACAGTGGGAACCATGCTTTTCTCTTCTACTGCCATAAGATTTTCTCCTAGTAGCTATATTTTAGAATTTTTAACGCAAAGGAGCGCAAAGGTAAGCGCAGAGGTACGCAAAGAGAAGATTTTATTTGCGTACCTCTGGGTTTTAAAAATCTCACCTAACATTTAACAACGATATCCAATAAATTAAATAGCTGCCAAACAATTAAAGGTGTCAAAACACTCCAAAATAGAGCATTACTTAAGGATAATTGACCAGAAAGTGACCGATTAAAACCAATTAAACCTTGAAATAACCACCGATCCAGGGGTAAAATTAGCGTCCACATTAAAGCAATCCATGTCGCCCCTAGCCCCAGAATAAGCCATTTAAGGTTACTGTTGAAACGGGTAAAAAATGTGTCGGTGAAGAGCATTTCTAGATTATTCTGTTCGCCAGACAGATAAATACCGCCAGTAGCTAAAGCTGCGGCTTGCAATTCTGGAGAGCCTTCCCCTATCACAACTGTATTAATTCTAACTTTACGATTCCTGGCATCGGTGATGATGGCTGGTGACACGTTAGCACCGCCATCGGTAACTAACAGTAATTCTCGACAGCGCTTTTGCCCAATAGTGCCGAGTGCTTCCGTACCTTTTTGAATTGCTAAGTTAATATCTGTCGTATTGTTCGCGACCAGTTGAGGGAGATCGGGATTTGCCAAAGCTTGAGTTAATTCGGCGTCCACTTGTTGACTGTCTGTTTTAAAATCACCCGTAAGCGATCGCACGACTCCCCCAAATCCCAAAACCTGTATCTGGTTTTTGTTTCTCAACTGCTGGGCGTTTTGTTGCAAATACGACCGCACCGCTGCGACTTCCCGATCCATCACCGTACCTGGGGCGTTAAATTCCGTACTGTAAGTGCTGCTGCTGAGGTCGAGAGCGATCGCAACTGCTACTGGCGGTCTACCTAATCCTAACAGCCAGATGAGTGCCGTCACGACTATACACGCTCCCAGCAACATCAACGGAATCTGGAATAACGGATACAACCACAAACCGCGACGAGAACGACTCACTTAGAGAACCCTGTTGTAAATTGGTCATGAGTCATGAGTCATCAACAACAACGACTCATGACAAGCAAAAACAAACTATAAACTACAGCCCTTTCACTACCGACTCCGGACTGCAATCAACCCAAAAACTCCTCTCTCTCCTCTCTTCCCTCTGCGTCCTCTGCGTCCTTGGCGGTTCGTTCTCTTCTAAATCGGGTTAAATTCATACTTAGATCCCGGCGGACCATTAGAACCAGGCGCGGCTTGCACAAGCGGAACTTCATTGAGAACATTAAAATCCGTAGCAGTACCGCTAATGGGCACTCCCTGGTTCAGAAGTTGAGATACCCCCGAACGAGAGGGATTTTGGCTAAAAGCAGACGTTAAAGCTTTCGTCGCATCATAAGCGGTAGCGGTGCGCCAGCTGACACGTCCTTTCCAAATCGTGGCAGCTTGGTTGGCGAAAGGATCGTTAGGTTGAGAACTCCAGGGAACTGCCAGCACAATGCCTTTAATCGCGTCGCCGCCAGAGGTGAGAATTGTTGGGTTATACAGTTCATCTCCGCCAATTAACTGTAACCCTTGCGTCCCAGTGGGATTCGCTTTGGCAATAGCAACGGCTCGATCTACTTTATTCTTACTGAGTGCCAAGAAACCTATTTTTGCCCCCGCCGCAGTTGCATTCTGAATCTCAGTAGCAGCATTGAAATTGGCACCCGTAACATCTACTTCTTTCACAACTTTGCCGTTTACTTTAGATAATGCGGTGGTGAACTGCTGCTTTAATTGCTGACTGTAAGGACTATCGGCGTTATAAAAAACCACCACAGACGGCGCGGAGGACTTTGCAGCGGTATATTTTGCTAAGGTGGTGCCGACGGTTTGCAGATAAGTACCCAGCAACTCGTTGGCTTTTTTGGCGAGGGGGATGGTTTGCAAGGTAGACTGACCGCCAGAACCGGGAGTAATGCTAGTGCTGATGGGAGAAAGGACGGTTAATCCAGCTTGTTCGTACATGGCAATCGCTTGCTGAGAGCCATTATCTACCCCATGTCCCAAAACGCCTAAAATATTCGGTGACTTGGTAAGGTCTTGCGCCAAGGAAACTGCTTTTACCGGGTCAACATCGTTGACAATTACGACTTCTAACAAGCGTCCGGGTGTCGCCGGAGACTGGTTAAACTCGTCTTGCGCTTGTCCCACACCCCGGAGAACTTCCTTCGCCGTGTCCGGACTAGGGGTGATGGGAACCACGACTGCCATTGTCAGGGGATTCCCGGCTTTTTTGGCTTTGGCGTTATTCAGGTAAATCTTGCTTTCGGGATCGTTGGGGTTGACGCTAACCGCTTGTTGATATTGCGCGATCGCTTCCTCCCAATTTTTCTGGGCAAACGCGACTGCGGCGGCTGTTTTTTGGGAATTTGTTGCATCCTTTAACAGGATTTTCTCGCCTTGACTGATCAACTCGGCATTATCAGCGGTATCGCTTGCGATCGCTTGCGGATCGGCAGTTTCCGTGGGTGCATTGTCGCTAGCGGTGGGAGATTGAGTCTCAGGAGACGCCACGATTGCCGATTGTTTATTCCCCTGTGTCAGTTTATACAACCCAAATCCCCCCGCTAGAGCCGCCAGAATCCCCAGCAGAATCAGGATTGGCAGCAGAAGTGAAGGCTTAGAACCGGGCGGTTTAGAAATGACCGTTTTCTGGCTTTTCTGAGGATTCATTGCCTCTCTAGGCAAGCCACAAACAATACAGTCTGGCCCGTGATTTTCCTGGGGTGGATGGGCTTCATTGCTTGGGTACTGTTGATTGTTGTTTTTCGGTACACCATCACAGATCCATTTGCCTTGCGTATTCAATTCTGCCAATCTCCCTGGTAGCCATACTTACTATTTATTCTAATAATTCCAATCTTCTGCCGGATAGAGCAACTGTGTCATCCCCATTGGCATAAGGATTCATTCAGATTAAAAAAATTGATTATTATAGCTTAATCATTTAATTCTTGTTAGCGCGGCAACGTTCGCTGCTCCAGACGCTTTAAGATAGTGAAGGTGCATTATCCTTCACTAAGCTTGTGAAGCGTGAGCGCAGAAGTGTAGAGATAAGGTTAATTATTTTTTAGCGCTTTTTTGGCAGTAAGATGGCACCTAAAGGAAGAACCTCTGAGTTTAAGCCTAAATCTAAATTTAGGGATAAATTCAAGAGCAATATTTTTTCCGGAATTTGTTCGAGCCACCTCTGTGAGATTATCAAAAAGTCAAATAAATAACTCAAAAAATACCGATGACTTCTGAAAGCGATATTCCATCTCTTGCCAGCCTAGAATATATCCCTTACCTCGACGAAACCGGACATTTACCAGAGAAATTTCAGGGAAAAATTGGCGTATACGCAATATTCGATCGAGAGAAAGTGTTGCAACTGATCAACTATTCCCGCGATATCAATCTCAGTCTCAAGCAATATTTGGTACGTCAACACGAACGCTGCTATTGGCTAAAAGCACACACGAGCGATCGCCCGAACCGTACCCTGCTAGAAAGCATTCGGAATGCCTGGATTGAAGAAAATGGTGCCGTCCCTCCCGGTAATGGTTCCGAACAAGCTGCATGGAACGATCCGATTGATGCAAAACGAGCCATGACCGCTGAGGAACAAACTAAATTGACAAGTCCAGCGATGGATGAAGTCGGGCAAGGGAAGCTGTTAAAAAATGTAGCAAGGCGCGTTGAAGAAGAAATTTTTCAGCAGCTCAAAACCCGTGGAGTTCAAGAAGAACTGCGCTTTAATCCAAAATTAAAAGAAAGTGGCTTACTAGACCTGAAGTAAGGACGCGATAATCGCAAGTCTTCTACAATCCTTGCACCAAGCAACCCCGACCGCCCTAACATCCCATGAATCCACACCTGTTGAACAATCGCTATCGCATTATCCAGACGCTGGGAAGTGGTGGATTTGGTAACACCTTTCTGGCAGAAGATACTCATATGCCGTCACGGCGTCGCTGCGTAATTAAACAGCTCAAGCCAATGGCAAACAATCCCCAGATGTTCCAGATGGCGCAAGATCGATTCCAACGGGAAGCGGCTATTTTAGAGGCGATGGGTGAAGGTAGCGATCAAATTCCCAAGTTGTACGCCTACTTTTCGGAAGCTGGGCAGTTTCACCTGGTGCAGGAATTGATTGAAGGGCAAACCCTGACCAAAAAGGTGCAAACTCAGGGGTTAGTGCCTGAAAGTCAAGTTAAGGAGATACTTGTCAGTCTGCTGCCCGTCTTGGATTATATCCACAGCAAGGGCATCATTCACCGGGATATCAAACCGGACAATATTATTATCCGGCAACGGGATGGGAAGCCGGTATTGATTGATTTTGGTGCCGTTAAGGAAAGTATGGGTGCGGCGGTGCATCCAGGGAATGCTCCCGCCTCGATTGTAATTGGCACGCCGGGATTTATGCCGCCGGAACAGGGAGTCGGGCAACCCGTCTTCGCCAGCGACATATATAGTTTGGCGCTGACGGCGATTTATCTACTCACGGGGAAACTACCGCAAGATTTACCAACCGATCCGCGAACGGGGGAGATTTTGTGGCATCAGTCCGCAGCGAATGTTAGTCCGGGTTTTGTTGCTGTCTTGGATAAGGCGATTCAGTCGCATCCGCGCGATCGCTATTCCACTTCCAGAGAAATGCTCGATGCTTTACAATCGGGTGCAACTCCAACGGTGGCTTCTGCTGGGGGTGCTGGAGTGTCTAATATGGCAACCGTTGCGGTATCTCCGGGTGGTGGGAGGAACGTTTCGCCTGCACCCGTCAATTCGCCGTATACCCCTCAAAACCCTGCGCCTGTAGTTGGTCAAGGACGGCGATGGAATCCTCTGCTAATCGGCATTGTGGGTGCAATTGTTTTGGTGGGCGCTATTGTCGGTCTTACCCAACTTTTCAAGAATTTTGGGCAACCGTCTTCCGTCACGTCATCTTCCCCATCAACATCACAACCAACCACCAGAGAAACAGAACGAACCCCTGAAAGAAATCGTCCCCTAGAGACATCGCCTGAACCATCACCGGAAAATTCACCGACCAGACAGGACGAAGCGACGCCGCCAGTTATTGCTGAATCTCCTAGTCCACAATCGGAGCGATCGCCCGAACCCGAACCAGCGCAAACTCCAGAAGAACCTGCACCCGTTCAATCTGCAACACCTGAACCCGCGCGATCGCCTGAACCCGCGCGAACTCGCGAACCTGCACCCATATCCCAAAACAATAACCCGAATCCAAATCGTCCAGTTTCGAGCGTTCCCACATTTCCCGTCGGTACATCAAGAAGCACTATCCAAGCATCCCTCGGCAACCCAGACAGAGATGTAAGTGGCGCTTGGAAAACCCGCGCTGTCATCTACAACGTAGTGCCAAATCAGATCGATCTTGGCTACTTATTCGATCGCAATTCCGGTCGTCTTCGCCAAACTGAAGCCTCCTTTTACCCAACAGTAGATCCTCAAGTCATGGAGACTACTTTGGATGGATTATTAAAAGGTGGAGCCGATAATTACATTAAAGATGGACTCCAAAAAGTGCAACAGCGTCGCTTGAGTTCTTACCGTTTTACTCAAGGCTCTTTAAAAGGCATGATTGTCAGGCAAGATTGTGATGTTATTTACATCAGTATTTGGGAAGCAGATATGCACGATTACAATGTGTCTGCTGCTAGGAAATGTTAGTATTTTTATCGTCCGCTTTGGGACAATGCTAATAGTTGTAGTTTACAAACATTTGTTAGGTTTTGTCCCTCAGCCTCACCTACATGGGTTTCTAAATCGTGCTTTTCAGTCTACTATCTTAGTGAACTTTGGCTTAAAGTGTGCTGCTTCAATCGCTGGCGGGTGAACGGGTTAGAAACTAAAATATATCCTTCCGCTTCTGTACCCAAAAAGTAACTGTTAAATAAACTGCCGCGTGCAGCAACAAAATACCCCAATTTAACCCTAAATTCTGCCACGTTGGATCGTAAATTGGCGTTTTATCAAACGGCATCGGCGCAAGCGTACCATTCGGTAAAAATATCGGATCGGGAACCATTGCATTGACATTGACCAAAGAACCGTAACCACCAATCGACCACCGACTTAACATCAACCAGGAAATTTTACTGGCAATTCCTTCTATCTTAAATAAAACCCCGGAAAAGATAATTTGAGGTAGCAAAAGTAAAGGTAAAGCACTATTCGCTTGACTGCTATTTTTGGCAAGGGATGAAACCAGTAAGCCTAAACTCATGCTAGTAACAAGCGTCAAAAAGGTATTTACTGCGAATCCTAAAGACCAAGGTATCAATTCAGGTTGCGGAGATTTGAAACCAATCAGAATTACTGCTGAAATCAGCAAGGTTTGCAATAAGGCTAGCGCGGAAAGAACAAATGTTTTTGAAGCAAGATAAGGGATTAACCCTAAATTTACCAATCTTTCTCGCAGGTAAATCGCAGATTCTTTGACAATTTCTTGCAAAGAACTGGAAAGTCCGACCCAAATCGCAGCGCAGGTAAATACAAATAATACTCGCAGCGCTAAAGGTGCAAGGGCAGGATCGGATTCTCTACTAAGAATGAGAGGGTTTTTCCCACCAATTGCTAGGGGAATCAAGGCGATACCGATGGGAGAAGTTAGAAGAGATAAGGCGAGATAGATGCGATCGCGTCTTATCATCTTCAAGTAGCGCCCACTCAGCAAAGCCAATTGCTTTAAAGGAGAGATACTGGTTTTCTGGGGGGGAGAACTGGCGTTTTGTGGCGTATGACTGCCAGCACCGAGGGAATTAGCGACGTAGTGTTGATAATCGGGTGATTGCCGAAACTGATGCGCGTATTGTTGGACAATGGCTTCGGTGTCTTCGTCTTTATCCCGATCCAGTTGCGTGTAAATATCAGCAAAGTTATCCGTTGTTACCCCAAAAAATTTCAGTGCGTCCTCCGGGATGCCATAGTAACAAAGTCGCCCACCGCGTCCGAGAAAAGCCACGCGATCGCACATTTTGATATTCGCCGTTGCATGAGTGACTAAAATAATCGTCCGTCCTCGATCCGCTAATCTCCGCAACATCTGCATCATCTTCTTATCCAAACCGGGATCGAGTCCTGAAGTCGGTTCGTCCAAGAAAAATAACTTCGGATCGGCTAAAAGTTCTACCCCAATGCTGACTCGCTTGCGCTGACCGCCGCTGAGATGTTTGATTAAGGCATCCTGGCGATCGCACATTTCAATATCCGCCAGAGTTTTTTGCACCACCTGTGACACATCCGTATCCGGCGGGAGTCGCAGCGCCGCCGCATAAGTTAACACTTCTACCACCGTTAAATCTCGGTGCAAAATATCATCTTGCGGCACATAACCAATTTGCGTGCGGTATAGATTAAAGTTTTTCTGCAAATTGTCGCCATTAAGATACACCGCACCCTTCTTCGTCTTTTCAATCCCCAATAAAGTCTTCAGCAACGTAGATTTACCCGTTCCGCTTCCCCCCACCAAAGCCACAAATTGTCCCGGTTCAATCGCCAGGGAAATGTCATCCAGACGCCGTTCGATGACCAATTCCTCAGCATCCAGGCGAATTTGATTGCCCTGGTCGAGTACCACCAGATTGTCGCCGCGTAGCACCAGGGTAAATGACCCAATGCGAATAGTTGCCCCTTGTGCCAGAACCGCAGAACCCGTTACCCGTTGCCCGTTTACAAAAACGCCGTTGGTACTGCGATCTTGCAGAATGTACCGCCCTTGAGAGTCCGTATCAATCGTGGCGTGACGTCGAGAAACGATGGGCGAATCTAACTGCATCGTGGCATTGGCGTCGCGTCCGATTTCCACCGACCGATTTTTCAGCGAGACAGGACGCGGTGGCGTCAGCATTTTGGCGCTGGAGGGGTTGAAATACCTTAGCTGAATGAAGTTTTGGGGATTTTGACCAATTTGAATTTCGATGCCGTTTTCCAGAAGATAGCCTTCTGTAGGCGTAATCAATCGGTGATCTACAAACAATTTATTGGTGCTGGGTTTGCGACCATCGCCGTCATAAATGTAATAGTCATCCCCATCTTTGCGGAAGACGGCTTGGCAAGCCGAAATGACGCGCCAATTATCTGGAACAATCAAATCGGCGAAAGCGCGATCGCGTCCCAGTATGTGTCGGTCTGCTGTCAGTTCCAAGGGTGGTAAAATCTGCCCCTGATTATTTAGCACCAAATAGGGATTGGTGCTGATAACAGTCCGCTGCCCTGGCTGGGTGGTCATTGCATTCTCTAAAAGTGGGTAACTTTTTTTAGGAAAATGAAACCTTTCCGAGGTTTCTCCTTCTTTATCCTTCTTTAACTATTGGTAAATTTTGCTGAAACTGCTAGAAATGTCCTGAATACCTGATGTTATCTTCTAAAGAAAACCTTACGCGGTGAAGGCCAATGATGCCAACGCTGTTGGACAATCGCTATCGCATAATTCAGACGCTGGGCGCTGGTGGGTTTGGCGAAACCTTTCTGGCAGAAGATATCCATATGCCTTCGGGTCGCCGGTGCGCGATCAAGCGACTCAAGCCGGTGACGAATAATCCCCAGTACCAGCTAATTAAAGATCGATTCCAACGCGAAGCCGCCATCTTAGAAGAGTTGGGCGAAGGCAATTACCAGATTCCCCGGCTGTATGCTTACTTTGCGGCTGGCGATCAGTTCTACCTAGTTCAGGAATGGATTGAGGGGGAAACGCTGGCTCAAATGGTGCAACAGCAGGGATCTCTCAGCGAGAGTTCGGTGCGGGAAATTTTGGTAAATCTATTACCTGTCCTAGATTACGTGCATCACAAAGGGATTGTCCATCGAGATATTAAGCCAGCCAACGTGATTGTGCGAAAACGGGATACCAAACCCGTCTTAATTGATTTCGGGGCGGTGAAAGAAACGATGGGCACCATCGTCAATTCTGAGGGGCGTACCATCAGCTCAATTGTAATTGGAACGCCTGGATTTATGCCTAGCGAGCAGGCAATCGGACGCCCACTTTTTTCGAGTGACTTGTATAGTTTGGGTTTGACGGCGATTTATCTACTGACCGGAAAACTCCCTCAATCCTTAAATATCGATCGTGACAGCGGCGAGATTCTGTGGCATCAGTACACTTTGAATGTTAGCGCCAGTTTGCTGGCGGTGCTGGATAAGGCGATTCAGTCTCATCCGAGCGATCGCTATACGAATGTTCAAGAAATGCTTCATGCTTTAGAAACTCCAGTCTCTCCAATTCCCCCCACGGTTCCTTACGTTCCTCTGCCAGTCGTTTCTCCACCTCCAGAAAACACCTATCAGCCATCCACGGTGCCTTCTTACCCTCCTGAAGTTGCTTCTTTACAAACCGCTGCGGTTTCATCCTCCCAACCTGTTGCCACCAGAACCATCTCCGATTCAAGAGATTGGCAGAAGGCTGTGATTTTAGGCAGTGCGATCGGGGTAGTAATTCTGGGTGGTATTTTATTCACAACTGGAAAGTTACCAAGTTTTTTTGCTAACCGTTCTCCCAATATAGAAAACCCTCAGCAAGCTCAACAAGAAGCAGTCGCGTTAATTAATCGGTGGGTAAACAGTAAGCGAGAAATATTCGCTCCCCCCTTTAATCGCGAACTTGCTGCCGAACTGACCACGGGACAACTCTATGAGAATACCGTTGGAGAGGGCGGCTCAATGGCTTGGCTAGAGAATAACAATGCTTACTACCAGTACGGCGTTCAAAAAGTTGGAGATATTGAAAAATTTACCGTAGATGGCGATCGCGCAACTATCGAAATCAGGGTAACTGAAGAACGTACTCTCTATAAAAACGGTAATATCGACCCCAACGAAACTGACTTCAAAACTCGGTTGGTGCGATACACTTTGCAATCAGTAGACAGCAAATGGAAAATCCTTGAATACAAAACGATCAGAGAAATTCAATAACTCCCCGTGCAGTTCCTTGAAAATTATTTAAAACGAGAAATCAGGAAAACTTAAAAACCATAAGGTGCAGCTCGTGGGTCAGCAACCACAACCAAAACCGAATAAACGTGCCCAACAAATTGCCAAATTTAAAGCCAGACGTGCAGCTCGTGCCCATCAAGTCAAGAGACGGGTGCGACTGCTGCGATTTGCGGCTTTAGCGATCGCCTCCGCTACAATCTTTACAACTTGTGGATTAACGTTAAATCGGTTGTTAACTCAGCGTCCAGCAGTCGTATCCAAACCACTCAGTTCTACCTTGCCGGTACTTCCCCCTTGGGCTAAAACTGCATTATTACCTCTTCCATCTCGCCTCCCCGGACGCAATCCCTCACAACTTACCTACAATGTCAAGACTCCGCCGAACTTTAAGCAGAGTCAAGATTTGGAAGAAATTGTTGATGATGTTGTGAAATTGGCGACTGAGAAAGACTTACCCACAAAGCCTTTATCTATTACCTTAATCAACGTTAAAACAGGTGAAATTGCCGGATATAAACAAGATACTTTGAGATATCCAGCTAGCGTCATCAAAATATTTTGGATGGTGGCTCTATATGCTCAGATAGAAAACGGGATTTGGGCAGACGAAGGTGCATTTTCTTTATATGTGTCCAAAATGATCGAGGAGTCTGATAACGAGGCAGCTAGCGTCATTCTTGACCTGTTAACCGATACGCAATCTAGACCGAAAATAGAAAATGATGAAGAGTTTAAAATATGGCTAGATAAGCGTCAACAAGTTAATCATTTTTTTAGAGAAGCAGGCTACAAAGACATTAATATTAGCCAAAAAACTTATCCAATCCCCTACCTAAGGCTTCCAGAGCCTCTAGAGATTGATTTGCAAATGCGAGGCGATCCCAAAGACCCCATTCGGAATAAGATAACAACCGATCAGGCAGCTAGACTCCTGTACGAAATGTGTGGAACTGGACAGGCTGTTTCCTCAACTGCCAGCGAAAAAATGTGCGGATGGCTGAGAAGAGATTTGCGTCCAGAAATGAGGACACTAGAGTCAAAAACCTGGGGTGACTTCAACCCCATCCAGGAATTTTTTGGCGAGGCTTTGTCTGATGTGGATATTGATTTTTACTCAAAGGCGGGTTGGACTTCTTTTTCGCGCCAAGAAGCGGCATTCGTCGCAACCAGAGATGGTAGCACCGTTTATATTTTGACAGTCTTTGGTGACGATGCCGCTTACGCCCAAAATAAGACAATTTTTCCCAAAATGTCTCGTTTAGTCTTCGATCGCATGGTCGCCCGGAATTCCCCCTAGGAACAAAAGAGGGATTAGATTACCTAAAAAATCACCTCAAAAAAAAAGGAGCCTTCTTTAGACTCCTGAATCGTAATTCCTGTTTAGCTTCAGGAAATTACTTCATTTCTATTCGGTGATTTTTTGCTAAGTAGGCGGATGCAATTAAATTGAAGATTTTCGTAGATTTTCGTAGGTTAGTTGGAAAAACGCCAGGAAACCCCAAATCTGCATGAGTTACGCGATCGCTAACCCATCCTACAAATAATTAATGCCGCCTACTGAATGGCTAATGGCTCATTGAAAAAAACCATTAGCCATTAGCCTTTTACTTAACTGCTACCTTCGCACCAGCTTCTTCCAACTGCTTCTTGATATCAGCAGCTTCTTCTTTGGCAGCGCCTTCTTTAACTGGCTTGGGAGTGGATTCTACCAAGTCCTTAGCTTCTTTCAGACCCAGACCCGTGATGGTGCGGACTACCTTAAGAATGGCAATCTTCTTATCAGCTGGGACATCTTCCAGAATCACGTCAAACGCAGTTTGCTCTTCAACTGGTTCCGCAGCAGCAGCAGCACCAGGAGCCGCCATCATCATCATTCCACCAGCAGGGGCAGCAGCACTAACGCCGAAAGCCTCTTCAATCTGCTTAACGAGTTCAGAAGCTTCCAGCAGAGTCAGTGATTTTAGTTGATCGAGAATTTGGTCAGTTGTAGCAGACATTTCAAAACTCCAGTAACGTTATTTTTGTTACAGCCTGCCTAGGCAGGCTTTGTTTGTGTAGCCGCGAATCCATTCTTTAGGCGTTTAGGTAGCTGCCTTCATCGGCAGACTTTGTACCTGTAGCCGCCAATTTATTCCTCAGACGCTGAGGCAGTAGCAGTTGCATCGCTTTCGCCGTTGCCACCTTCTTGCTGCTGCTCGGAGACCGCTTGTAGTCCTCTTGCCAGCGAAGCTGGAACTTCGTTGATAGCCACAGCAATCTTGGTTGCCAAGCCATTGATAGCTCCAGCAATTTGCGCCATGAGTTGTTCCTTGGAAGGCAAATCTCCCAGCGCTTTGATGTCAGCTTGGCTCAAAGCTCGACCTTCCATTACACCACCACGAAGTTCTGTCTTCTTAGTGGCTTTTTGGAAGTCTTGGTAAGCCTTAATTGCGCCGCTCAAATCGTCCTTGACTAGCAAGAAAGCAGAAGAACCTTTAAGGAATTCTGACATCGGTTGCCAGTTGGAATCACCCTCAATGGCAATTCCCATCAGCTTGTTCTTGCTTACCTTGCAAACGGTGCCGCTGGGACGCAGCCGCCGCCGCAAGTCCATAATCTCCGAAACTGATAACCCCTGGTAATCGATGACGATTGCCAGCTGAGCTACATTTAAAGTTTCTTTGATTTCAGCGACCATCGCCCGTTTATCTTCCGGCGTTCTACCCATGTATCTTTCACCTCCTTTAGAAAATGCAGAATGCCAAACCTAAAAAAGCCCAATTAAAAACCCCAGCGGTTGAGCCGGGGTTACGCAATATCCCAAGGAACCCTTTTCAGAGTTCGCATTTTTGGTGCAGTTTCTGCCATGTTGCGTGTGGCGAGAAGATTGACCTTAATGCGGTAAAGTCGCAAACCTAGGCAGGAAATTAAGCCATTAGCTCCTGCTGTCTCCGGCGCGTGCTATTCAGTTAATTGGGCTGAAAACTTTAAATCTTGCTCCTGTTGTTTACTCAATCGATTGCTCCTGTAAGGGTGGGAAACCCTTGCCCCTACAGGGCTGAATCTTAGGCAGCTTCAGTCAGCTTTAGATCGCGCAGGGCGTTGATGTCAATTTCAATCGATGGCCCCATTGTCGCAGATATGTACACTGTGCGCCAGTAGCGACCCTTGGCTCCAGAAGGACGGTTACGGTCAATCGTTTCCTGTAACGCCTTAAGATTCACGAGCAAATCTTGAGTTGGGAAGGCAGCCTTGCCAAACAAAACGTGGACGATCCCAGTACGGTCAGCTCTGAATTCTAACTTACCGGCTTTAAATTCAGCGATCGCCTGCACCAGATCGAATGTCACCGTCCCACCTTTGGGATTGGGCATCAAGCCACGGGGTCCGAGCAAACGTCCCAGTTTTGCTACCTGGGGCATCATATCCGGTGTCGCCAGCAGCAGGTCAAAATCCATCATGCCTTTTTGGATTTGGTCAATCAGCTCTTCGGAACCGGCAATATCAGCACCGGCATTGCTAGCTTCTTGTACCTTTTCCCCTCTGGCGATTACGGCAACTCGAATTGTCTGTCCAGTTCCTTTGGGCAAAGCAACGGTTGTTCGCAGCTGTTGGTCGGTATATTTGGGATCGATTCCCAGGCGGATATGCGCCTCAGCAGATTCAGGAAACTTAGCAGTGGCTGTCTCTTTTAAAAGGTTGAGAGCCTCTGTGGGTTCGTAGGGTCGATCTTCGACTTTCTTTTGCAGCTCTTGGAGCCTACGGGATACTTTCTTTGCCATATTTTTCTCCTGGGGTCACTAACGAGATGTTACCTCTCCCCCGATTGGGTTTACGTTGCCAGCTTTCCGCTTGCTTGCAATTAGCGAATCAAAGAATCGCTATTCGTTAATAGTAACGCCCATATTCCGGGCAGTTCCTTCCACAATTTTCATTGCCGCATCAATGTCGTTGGCATTGAGATCCGGCATTTTAGTTTGAGCAATTTCTTGCAACTGTGCCTTTGAAATTGACGCCACTTTTTTCCGGTTTGGTTCGTTGGAGCCTCGCTCAATGCCAGCTGCCTTACGAATCAGAACGGATGCCGGTGGTGTTTTAAGAACAAAGGTAAAACTGCGGTCTTCATAGACTGAGATTTCTGCCGGAATTACCATCCCAGCTTGATCCGCTGTTTTGGCGTTGTATTCTTTACAGAACGCCATAATATTGACCCCGTGCTGACCGAGTGCTGGTCCCACTGGCGGGGCAGGGTTAGCTTTGCCCGCATTAAGAGCTAGCTTGATGATTGCAACAACTTTCTTTGCCATCTTAACTATTTAGCTTTGTTTCTGAACCTGATTAAACTCCAATTCTACCGGCGTATTGCGTCCAAAAATGGATAGTGACGCCTTCAGCTTGCTTCTTTCTGGGCTGACTTCAATGACCTCGCCTTCAAAATCTTTAAACGCACCAGAAAGGACAATAATTTTATCTCCTGTAGCCAGATGAGTTTTCACTACTGGCTCTTGCTCGGTAGCTTGTTTAAAGATACGTTCGACTTCTGAAAAACTCAGCGGCAAGGGTTTAACGTGTCCGCGTCCCCGTCCGTAACGGCGTTTCTGTTCTGCACCGACAAAGTTAATCACGTTTGGGGTGTTCTTGACAACCTGCCAAGCTTCATCGTCCATCTCCAATTCACCATCTGCCCCAGGAGTTAGCCGCATCCGGACTAGCACGTAGCCGGGAAAGACTTTTTCTTCCGACTCCTTGCGAGTGCCATCTTTGAGCATTTTCAGGGTGCGAGTTTGAGGAATTTCCACCTGGAGAATGCGATCGCGAACATCAAGAGTTTGAATCCGCTGTTCTAAGTTTGTCTTGACACGCTTTTCACATCCAGATGCCACCTGAACGGCGTACCAGCGGGATTTTACCGAGCCATCTGACGTGTCTTCAAGTTGATTGAAATCCTGTGGATTGTCGGTTGCAAAACTCATCCGAACACCTGCTTTGCTGCCCAAGCAAAGAAACCATCAACCAGATAAATTAAAACTGCCGAAAGAGTTACCATTAACAGCACAGCAGCAGATTCGCTGAGCAATTGCTGCCGACTGGGCCAGACGACTTTATTCAGTTCGTCTTTGGTTTCCTGAAAAAAGGTTGATATATTAAACCCAGTTGTTTTTGCTTCGCTCTCGGCTTCGTTTTTCTTTGCCACAATATCTCTCCCGTTAATACAGCTCTTGAGCAGTTCATTTCTACCGCTTTTAGCTGTGTACAGCCTAATGTGCTGCCAATCTACGCAGATACCGATGCAATCGTTGGGTCTAGCACCTGACTTAGGCAATACTGATGAACCACCTACACAACACAAGTCTACCCGAAAGTAAACGTTTTTGAGGCTGACTATGCAACCACAGGAATGCTTTCGGGCAGAGCTTTGATGCCTAAGTTCTGAGTCCCTCTATGTTTTCACTTAGTTGGCGCTGTTGCGCTACTTCGCGAACACTCTTCAGTTCTCAGTCCTGTTTTGTGATGAGAGCGCGCCCTGGAGGACTTGAACCCCCGACATCAGGTTTTGGAGACCTGCGTTCTACCAACTGAACTAAGAGCGCACAGGTGGATTTGAGAGCGAGAGGCTGAACTTTTCTCTATTTAAGTTTAACCCCTAGCGGCGTCAATCGGGAATAGCCTTGTCCAAATTGGACTACAGGCTACGGTCAAAGCGTTGTTTAACGCGAGTGGCTTTCCCGACGCGATCGCGCAGATAGTATAGTTTAGCACGACGCACCTTACCCCGACGAATAATCTTGATGCTTTCAACTCGGGGAGAATGGAGCAGAAATACCCGCTCAACGCCTACTCCCTGGAATACCCGCCGCACGGTAATCGTACAGTTAATGCTGCTCCCGCCCTTGGCAATGACGACGCCTTCATAGGGCTGCGTCCGTTCTTTACCGCCTTCCTGGATAATTACCCCAACCTTAACGGTGTCGCCCACATGGATAATGGGCAACTCTTTTTTCAGATGCTCCGCTTCAATCGAGCGGATGATTTCCTGAGCGTTCATTGGTTTCGCCAAAAAGTCACAGCCTTTAATCTTATATCAAGAGCTAGGTATACGTCTACCGGGAATCTCTGAATTTTGCCAAGTTTTTACTTTTGTAGGCGATATAGTGCTAGGCGAATTCAGGATTGGAAGTTCTAGATTCTAACTATCCAATCCCAAAAACTTCATTGTAAAGTCTTCATAGTCAAGTAGGGTAAGCAGTGCCTACTTGACTAACATTCTGGTTCAGAAAGGATTAGCCTCTTGCCGATTCGGGCAATATCTAACGCTGAAACTTACGGCTTGATGGTATCCACTGCTGCTTGAACTTTGGCGACAACAGGCTGGGGAAGAGGCACGTATCCTAGCTCTTCACTGTACTTTTGTCCTTCATTTAACGACCACTTCAAGACATCCTTGAGGGCTTTTGCCTCGTCAGGATTCTCATAAGTTTTGTAAGCCATGACCCAGGTATAGGTGACAATTGGGTAAGAATTCTCGCCGGTTGGGTCGGTGATAGAAACTTGCAAGTCTGCGGGCAGAGTCACTGCGGCTAGCGTGTTAGCCGCACTTTCGCTGGAGGGTTCAATAAACTTGCCCGCTTTATTTTCCAGCGCCGCTACAGGGATGTTTTGTTGCTTGGCGTAGCCGTACTCGACATAACCGATGGCACCATCACTTTGCAGGAGTTGAGCGGTGACACCTTCGTTGCCTTTGGCACCCACGCCGACAGGCCAGTTGACCGTTTTACCGTCGCCAGGACCACTTTTCCATGCCGGACTAATCGCACTCAGATGTTTGGTGAAGACTGCTGTAGTACCGCTACCATCGGAGCGATGGATAACAGTAATCTCCCTGTCTGGTAAATTCAGCCCAGGATTGGCTTGGGCAATTCTGGGATCGTTCCACTTCTTGATTTTGCCCAAGAAGATATCGGTGTAAACTGCACGCGGTAGCTTGAGACCTTTGACATCGGGCAGGTTGTAGGCTAGAACAATGCTGCCTGCTGTCATGGGTAATAACACGGCACCCTTGCTAACCTTGGTGATTTCCTCCTGTTTCATCCCCGTATCGCTGGCACCAAAGTCCACAGTTCCCTGGGTGAACTGTTCCACACCAGCACCGCTACCAACCGATTGATAGCTGACTTGGACGTTGGGATTCTGCTTGTTGTACTCCGAGAACCACCGCTGATACAAAGGAGCTGGAAAACTGGCACCGGCACCAGTTAAGGAGACGTTGCCACCGCCACCACCGCCTGCTGCCGCAGGAGTAGCGCTACCAGGGGTTCCTGCCGTTGGACTGGTGGTAGGAGTTGTGTTTGGCGACTGACAGGCAGTCACGCTGAGTGAGAGGGCAATAAAGGGAACGAGAAAAGCCCGTCGTGTTGAATGCATTGGAGAAAACATACTGAATCTTTGAGTCTTTAAAAAGCTGACGCTGAAGAATTGTCAAAAATGCTAGGTGCATGTTCTTTCCTGGCGGTTATTGTCGTTTTATTTACTGCCAGGAAGTAGGAATGAACTAGAGCAGATGAAAACCAACTCTACAAGATAGCGTATTTACAAAATTAAAATGCTACCCCTGCCGATCTTTATGCTAGTTCTGTAAGTTTAGGTAAAGGTAAGGCTTTGGTAATCTACAGGTTAAGCAAAGATGATGATTGCCAGCAGGAAAGCGCAGCTCGAAGGAGTTTTGAAGGCTTAGATCTGCACGCGAAGGTGCGATCGCATAAGTTCAGATAGGAGCGATCGCACGCAGCATTTTATTGGCGTAAATGTATCCTTTGTGGGGTCAGAGACGAGCGGGAGAGGAATCCCCCGCCCCTACCCGAAATATAGGTGCTTAGAACTTAAAGGTTGTTCGCAGCGTTCCTACGTAGAGTGTGTCGTTGTTATCGTTGTGTTCGGGATTAAGAATCACCAACAACCCTGGGGTGAGTTCAATGTTGTCAGTCAGCCGATAGCGATACAGAGCCTCTACATGATATGAGGTGTCCCGATCTTCATTGTTACTGACATCGTTGTCGGTCACTTTAGGCGGCATCCCAAATACGAAACCAAGTAGGTTCCCTTTTTTGCCCAAGTCTGGGAAGGCTAAGCTTACAGCCCAGTTCCAAATATCTGCATTAGATCCTGTAGTTGCAAGACCAACCGGACTAATTTCAGCTGTAGCTACTGAGTAACCTGCCCAGCCTGAGAGGGTAATGGCAGAACCAAGCCGGAAGCTTGCATTCAGTCCGTAGTGATTGCCTGAAGTCGCAATGTTCCCGAAGGGCCGGTTGGCAAATCTACTACCCGTACTCGACATGAAGCTGACGCCTTTTTCTTGGTTCTCATAAGTATGGGCGTAAACCAAACCCACATTCAGGGCGTCACTAGGACGGAAAACAAGTTGAGCTAAACCTGCATAGGCACCACTGAATTCCCCGTAACCGTTTGAAGGATCGTTGCCTCGAGGAGCTAGATAACCTAAAGAGAGGTTTAATGCCTTGCTAAAGTTGTAGGTCACAGTCAACCCAGTCCCCTCAGAACCTAGTCGGTATATGGGGTTGAAACGCCCAAATCGGGAGATGGAGCCACTTCCACTACTCTCAAAATTGGGGTTAAAGGTGTAGACGTTGTCATTGAATTCAACGTTGGCGGCATCAATTTGGACTAGGAGCTTGTCACCTAGAGGAAAACGATAGTAAAAGTCGTCGATT
Source organism: Trichocoleus sp. DQ-U1 (assembly GCF_039961925.1). Taxonomy (NCBI): domain Bacteria; kingdom Bacillati; phylum Cyanobacteriota; class Cyanophyceae; order Leptolyngbyales; family Trichocoleusaceae; genus Trichocoleus; species Trichocoleus sp. DQ-U1. The sequence continues at coordinate 23,165 of NZ_JAMPKB010000030.1, forward strand.
TCGAAATCATTCCCATTATTGCCGTCAAATCCCAAGCGGGTCATGCTGGTACCCGTAATGTTGGGTCTTGGGTTCGTTGATGACGAGCTACCGGCATCAAATTGAAAGATGTTTCTAGCTTGCAGGCGGGTTCGCAGGCGGTCTTTGCCCGTGAAGCTAGTGTCAAAATTCAAACGGGCACGGTCAGCAAAAATGAGGTTAGCGTCTATGTCGCCCCCGCCAGCCCTTTCTTCACCAAAAACGTCAGCAAGCGCAAAGATAACTTCGCCAGTCAGCTTAGTCGTTGTAGAGAATTGATGGCTTTCCAGAAATGCCGTGCGACCTTCTAAGTTATCTACTCGCGTTCTTAAGGTGGCTAATTCTGCCCCAAATTCATCAATTAGCCGCTGTAGCGTCGCTAAATCTTCTTTAGTGACAAAGTCAGCCGAACTTGCCGCAATCAGTTTTTCGATTTGCAGCAAACAGGCGTTCATCCCGGCGGCAAATTCATAACGCGACAGTGCCCGGTTGCCGCGAAAGGTACCATCGGGATACCCGGCGATACAACCATAGCGTTCTACCAGACTCCGCAGTGCTTCGTAAGCCCAATCCGTCGGTTCTACGTCTTGCAACTGCGAGACGTTGGTGACTTGATCCATTGAGTCGGTCGTCCCGACTTCATTGGTGTATTGGTCGATTTGTTCTAATTCGCTGTTTTGGCTCGTGGGGACAGCATCAGCAGTGGGTTGCGCGATCGCGTTATCTGCTAAAACTGGTTTCGGACTCACTAATTCAGCTTCGGCAACCGGCGTTTCTTGGGCAGACGTGCCGTTGGTGAAAACTGGAATAGAACTAATTTCTGGTTGAACAGCCAGTTCTTGAACAGGTGTCTGCTGCGCTTGCTGGGATTGGTCGGCTGGTTTTAATAAATCAGTCACCTGGTTAGTGGCAGCTATCGGCTCGCTCGCCATTTGAGTTTCAGGCGTCTGTGCGGCAAGCGTGCTACTGCAAACTAATAAGGATGCACCTAGGATCGCTGGCCCTAATTTTAGAGTATTCCACAAAATTTTAGACATCTAATCTCCTCACACCTAACTGAACTCAAGGGAAACAATCCCGGATTAACGGAACGCTATAGGGAGTCTTCTTGAGAAACTCCATCATTATTAAACATGAAACACTGCCAACTCAAGCTCAACATTGTCTTGTAGGCGACATAATTTCCTCTAATGCTAGTTGTGTCAGTTTAGGGATAGGTAAGGATTTGGTAATCTACAGGTTAAGCAATCCTGACAATCCGCTAGCTAGGAACCCAACAAATAAAGCCGATTTAGAGGCTTTCAAGTTGCGCTCCGAATCGGCAAGAGCAAAGTTGGCGATTAAGCGATTAGATTAGTTTATATGATTAGTTGTCAGTTGTGACTATCGATCCTCACCCTGACCGCTAATTAAAAGGTAAACGTTGTTCTAATCGTACCAATAATGATGTCATCATTATCTCTGTTTTGGTTAGGAGATGTCAGCCAGATACTGCCCGGAGTAATTGAGATGTTATTTATCATCTGATACTTATAGAAACCTTCAATGTGATAGGCAAAATCACGCTCGAAGTTTTCTGGGCCAGGAACATTTAGACCTCTGAGAGTTGGTTCGGCTCCAGCGATAATGCCAAGCAAATTGCCTTTTTTGCAAAAATCCGGTAAAGCAAGACCAAGGGCAAAGTTCTAAATGTCGGCATCGCCTAAGCCAATCAAACGAGCGTCAGTTTTGCCCACCCAGCCATTTAGAACAAATTGAGGGGTTAATTGGAAGGAAGCCTCTAACCCGTAAGAGTTGCTCGAAACGGGTCTGCTCAACTGAGCTTGGGTTAGACCACCTGTAGTCGCAGCAGCTAGCGTCGCTGGATTCAAATTGGCAAGACCAGTGCCAGTACCACCCATAGCAAAGCGGGGAGCATTATTGCCGCCATTATCATAGGCGTGAATGTAAGTGAATCCAACCTTAAATCGGTTAGTCCCAAAAACTAACTGTGCCAAACCTGAGTAGTTACCGTTAAAAACCCCGTTGTCATCTTCGGGATTGTTGGCTGTGTTGGAGAGATAACCTAAGTCCAACTTCAGAGCGTTGCTAATCTTGTAGTTCAAGCCGACACCAGCACCTAAAGGTCCAATCCGATAAATGGGGTTGCGTTCGGCAAAGCGGGATAGGGCATTATTGCCACCGCCATTGCCTTCAAAATACGGGTTAACTGTGTCAGCGTAATAGTGATGCAGTCCATTAGCAGCAGTGAGGGTAACAGTTATATCACTTCTCAATGAGAGGGAAATACAGCGATAGGGGTCTACAGGTAGCTAGCTGTAGACCCTTATCACGAACTGTATAGAACGCAAGTAAAAAATGCTATATGAGTGCAAGTTTACTCTTAAATCAGTATGGGCACTGCCGTGCCGTGACTGTAGCCTTTAAGACCGGGTTCCCGTGACAATGTAGGCAACTCGTTGACCAATATTGGTGGCGTGGTCTGCCATTCGTTCCAAATGCCGAATGATCAACCCCATCAACAGAATCGGTTCAACCACCCCTTTGATATCCCGCTGAAAGGCTAAGGTTTGATAAACCGTTTCGTAAGCACTATCCACGGCATCGTCTTGCTGCTTGACAGCTTTCCCGGCGGCTGCGTCCAAATCTGCCAGCGCGACTAAACTCGACGCCAGCATGGCTTGAGCATGATGGGACATTACCTCAATCTGCGGTAGGCAAGAATGAGGCGGGTAAGGAAAGAGTTTAATCGCAATTTCTGCTAGGTCTTTGGCGTAATCACCAATGCGTTCTAAGTCGCGCACCAGCTGCATACAAGCACTGAGTAAACGCAAATCCTGTGCAACCGGAGCTTCCAGGGTCATTAAAGTTGCACAATCTAGCTCGATTTGGCGATAAAATCGATCAATTTGTTTATCCAATAAGGGAATTTCCCTAGCGGCTGCCAGGTTACGGGAAAATAAGGCTTGATGCGAGAGGCGAAAGGAGTTTTCTACTAAGGCTCCCATTCGCAAAACATCCCTTAATAAGCCCCTAGTTCTGCGATCGAAGTGTATCCGTTCCGTATGCACGTGTTTAGAGGAAAGCATTCACCTCTGCTGGTAGAAAAACAAAACGACTATACTCTCTAAGATGGCTTAAATTTGTTGATTTGGCTGTATGCATATAGACTAAATGAAAACCTATCGTAGGATAGATGTAATTTTTATGAGCTAATTTTGGAAGGCACAGTTAATAACTTAACGATCCGAGTTCAGGGGCTGAAACCCTTGAAAAATCATTTAGCCGAATCATACTTTGGTTATCTTAGTGTTTCAGAATCCTTTTAGATTGTGGGTTCTGTCTGACTAGCATGATTGGTTAATACTAATTTTCTTAAATTGTGCAAAAACTTGAAAATAAATATCGAAATTGCAACGACGGCTAACCTTAAATTTCAAGCGGGGATTGAAAGGAAGGTAATTCAATTTGCAGCCATGCGCCGCCGGTTTCTGGATGATTCTTCGCTTTGACGGAGCCGCCATGAGCGATGACAATTTGCCGCACAATCGCTAAGCCTAAACCGCTGCCAGTCGTTACCACAACTGACAATTCTTCAGAAGTTCCAGAGGAGTTGTGCTGACGCCGCCTGGAGGGATCTCCTCGGTAGAGCCGCTCAAAAACATGGGGTAAATCGAACTCAGGGAACCCAATCCCTGAATCAATAATATTGATCTGAACCAAGTTAGGGATATCCTTATTCGGAATAAGATTTACTTCAACACGGATAGCTCCTTCAAGGGGACTGTATTTAATGCTGTTGTCGAGTAAGTTGAGAAATACTTGGGTGAGACGAGATGCGTCGGCTTTGATGAGTAAGGTGTCGGAACCAGAATAGCTGAAGCTGAGTTGCTTTTGTCGTGCTAAAGGCTCTATTGTTTCCCAGGCAGAGTGAATTAAGCTTCGCAGTTCTACTAATTTTAGGGTGAGGTGTTTGCTGGGATCTTGCTCTAAGTGGCTTAGTTCTAGCCAGTCTTGAACTAGGTTCATTAGTCTGTTGACTTCTGGCAGGAGGCGGTCAATTAATGAGCGCTCTTTTGTAGACTGCAAGCGTTTTTGCAAGGTTTCCGTTACCAAACGGATGGAGGTGAGGGGGGTTCTGAGTTCGTGGGCTAAATCAGAAACCCAGCGATCGCGCGATTGGGAAAGTTCGATTAAAGGTTGGCGATTTTCTAGAAATACACCCACTTGTCCGTAGGCTAAGGGCAAGCTAGATGCGCGTAAAGTAAGCGATCGCATCTCCCCAATTACCGCTGCATCCGAACAATCTGGGTGAAATACCCACTCTTGTTCGCAAGGCTTTTGCTGGTGTCGAGTTTGCTCAATTAGCTGATCGAGTTCATAGGATCGCACTAACTCCAGCAGCAAACGCACCTGTCCTGGTTCCCATCGATGAAGCTCTAATAAAATACGGGCTTGCTCGTTGCACCAAATCAACTGGTTTTCTTCATCCACCTCCAGATAGCCGATGGGTGCCACTTGCAGAATCTCTTGATTCATTTGCAACTGCGTCTTTAGCTGAAGAGACTGCTGATTTGCCAAAGCAATTCCACTGCGTAGCTGCGAAACCAGCGGTAAAGATACCCCAATTACACTTGAAGGTAGCAACCCAAGAATTTGCTCTAACTGGCGGTAAAGCTTGTTCCGCCGCCAGAGCCAAAACCCAACTCCTAAAGTTAGCCCCACAAAAAATGCGATGAGGGTCATTTAAGCTATCAGTTAAAAATACAAAGTTAGTAGAGGTGGGTGCCAATAAACGTAAGGTGATGGGAATGGTTGGGGGGAGTGATTCATAAAAACAGCGCCTCTCAACCATCGACCGCTACCAGCCATGTTTAGTTGTGCCCCTCTACTGATGAAGAAGGAAGGTTGAAAATTCACTCTTCCTTCTTCATATTGCATCTTTTAGCCGAACCGATAACCAAACCCACGTACCGTAATTACGTATTCTGGTTGGCTAGGATCGCGTTCTAATTTTTCTCGCAACCAGCGAATGTGAACATCTACTGTTTTACTGTCCCCCACAAAATCTGGACCCCACACCTGATCGATCAGCTGCTCCCGCGACCAAACTCGACGCGGATAACTCATAAATAAGTCCAGCAAGCGGAATTCTTTGGGTGATAGGTTAACTTGCTCGCCCCGAACAATCACGCGACACTCTTGGGGATAAAGCGTCACATCCTTGAATTGCAGCACTGGCGCTTGGGGCAATCCGCCAAGTCGTTGGCGTCGCAATAAGGCACGACAACGGGCAATTAACTCCCGCATACTAAATGGCTTGGTTAAATAGTCATCGGCTCCCACTTCTAGACCTAAAACTCGGTCAGTTTCAGTTGCTTTAGCACTGAGAATCAAAATCGGGACTGGATTTCCTTGATACCGTAACAAGCGACAAAGATCCAAGCCATTGACCTGAGGAAGCATTAAATCGAGAATAATCAGGTCAAAGGGGAAATCTACCGTAGCAGGGGTCTCACCCTGAAGAAATGTCAAAGCGGTACGCCCATCGGCGGCTGTTACCACCTCGAAACCTTCCTCTTCTAGAGCCAAAACTATCATTTCCCGGATGAGATCCTCATCTTCAACAATTAGGATCTGGCTTGTTCGCCCTAATTCTGGACTAGATGGGTTCTTCGGGAGGTCGAGGGAAAGCATAATTGGGGAACTTGAGAGTGTAATTCCATCCTCATTCATACAACAAAATTGCTGCCTCAGAGATTCCTTTTCGAGTACATGACCCCTCAACCCAGCTAGGATGGAGTCGGTGCGCTGTTTCGCCCAAATTTATCTTTAGCGATCGCCCAACATTTCTGATTATTCTGATTATGCTGCTGCACTTAAGTACCTGGCCTGAAGTAGAAGTCTATCTCAACCGTTCTCAGGGGATAATTTTCCCGATTGGTTCGACAGAGCAACACGGGCCAACTGGGTTGATTGGGACAGATGCAATTTGTGCAGAAGCGATCGCGCGCGGGGTTGGCGAAGCGATTGACGCAATGGTAGCCCCTACTATCAATGTTGGCATGGCGCTGCACCATACGGCTTTTCCTGGCACAATTAGCCTGCGCCCCAGCACCATGATTCAGCTAATTCGAGACTATATCCTCTGTTTAGCTAGGGCTGGATTTACCAAATTTTTCTTTATTAATGGTCACGGCGGTAATATTGCGACGCTAAAGGCGGCTTTCTCGGAAACTTACGCTCATTTAGCTGATTTAAATATTCCCAATGCCCAGTTAGTGCAGTGTCAAGTCGGCAACTGGTTCATGTGCAGTTCTGTCTACAAGCTGGCAAAAGAGCTATATAAAGACCAAGAAGGTTCTCATGCCACCCCTAGTGAAGTTGCCCTCACTCAGTACGTCTATCCAGAAGCCATTAAACAAGCGCCCCTCTCAGATCAAGTCGCTTCTGGACACCCAATTTATGGTGCTACTGATTTCCGTAACCGTTATCCTGATGGGCGTATGGGTTCTAATCCCGCTTTGGCAACACCCGAACACGGCAAGCAATTTTATGAATTAGCCGTAAAAGAACTCAGCAATGGATATCTGGAATTTTTGAATGCAAACTGAGCGCTTCTTTTCTTTATTTAGGTCTTTATTTAGGCAAATTGAGTAAAATCTGCTTAATTTCCTACTAGACCTATAAAATCGTTCTCGTTTTACGCTTAGCGGGCACTAAGAGTACACAATCCTGCCCACAAGACGATAAATGCCAGTATAGCTTTTCCAATATCCAGACCCGCTCCCAGCAATATTCCAAAAACACACCCTACAAACCCTAAAAGCAGGAACGCGCAAAAGAGCAAGCGGCGGTTGCGTCGGCTGATTTGCATGGGGTTTCCCAAAATCCATCCACTGTGCGTATCAAAATTTGTACGTGTGCTTAAAGGTGAGCTTTCGGAAGAGTTGTACATAATATTTATAAAATACAGGCGTCTACTTAAAAATACTTACATAGCTTGCTATGAATTCCCAGTAGGTTCACGGAATCTTTATCAAAAAAATATCTTGATTTACCTACAAATAGAGTAGGTAAAACTATAAAGCTGCTATTTCCTTGGCTTTAAGGAGTTTTGCTGAATATTAATACTTAACTAAATTATGAAGATTAGATAAAGCTTCCGTATTCTTCGATTTGTTTTTGTGGTTAGCAGAATATCAAACTTGGGTCGGATGCAAAGGAGGACAAGTGTCTATTTGCTTACAGTTGTATAAAAATAGACAAGAAACAATTTGGGGCAATGCGATCGCATCCTCATCAGACAGAATCAGACAGAATCAGACAGAGTGCAAGCGATCGCGCTCAAGAATTTGTCTTTGTTTGCACTTGCCGGAGTTTGCACTTGCCCGACCCTTTCAAAAATTGCTGCCTAGTATCTTCTATTTATAAAGCCCAAAAGCCGCTCAGGACGTTTTGGCTAATACAACCGGCTGTAGTTGCCAAAGCAACCATGCAGTGAATGCTGTCAATAGTGCGCCTATCCCAAAACAAACGCTATATCCAAAGGTAGCAGCAAGGTATCCGCTTCCCAAGCTACCCAGTGCGCCTGATGCCCCAATTATTGCGTTGTAAAACCCAATTGCCGAACCTTCCTTCTCTTTGCCAGCCAGTATACCCACTGCCGTGCTACTAGACACAGCGATCGCTGCCCAAGTAATACCGCTTAATATCTGGGCTAATCCAACGAATGCCAGACTGCTCGGTTGAGGCGGAATTAAAGCCAACAAGACAAAAATTCCAAAAACGCCACCCCTGAGAGCGGTAGCCTGCGCTTGGAGTTTGATACCAGGTCGCTGATGCACCCAATGACCGACAGGAACGTACAACCAAGACTCTATTGTTGACTTAACTAAGGCAATTAAGAATACCTGAGTATTCGTAGCTTTTAATGTGTTGGTGAGAAAAACCGGGAAGGGCACAATAACCAGGTTGATGGCAACGAAAAATAGTAAAGAACATAGATAATAACGCCCTAAAGGGCTTCCTAGTGGCTGAACCGCTTGGCTCAGAGAGCTTGGGCGCAGTACAAAGTAGAGGGCGCGGGATGGGTAAAAAACTGCTCGCCTTTCAATCACTCCTACAGTCAATTGTCCTAGCAGTTTCGGATTAAATTTTCGGCGTTTGCGAACAAATTTCGGTTCTTTTACCCAAAGAAAGCACAAAAGTAAACTCAGCGACGAAACAACACCTGCAAATAATAATAATCCGCGCATTGCTGCAACATTATCCACGTATTTGGAAGCAAAGTTGAGCCAGGTCATCCCGAATAGAACACTAGCGACAAAACTCCATCCTGTTACCTGATAGAATTTACCGAAAAACTTAGGCCACTCCTGTTCGGGAAAACTATCCAGTACCAACGCTGAACCTACTGGGGTAATCGTTGCCATGAAAAAGCCCCCCACACTGCCAAGAATTAATACTTGTGAGAGGTTATCGCTAAAGCTGAGCATTGATGTGCAGAGAGTGAATCCTAGAAATCCCAATATCAAGAAGGGAGTACGATAGCCCATCTTATCTGATAGGTTGCCCCATAAAATGAAGGCAAACATACCTACTAGGGCGATCAGTGAGTTTACTTTAGCGACATCAGAGACGGTTCCCCCTACTACCTGAATGATAAATAGGGGCATTAGTATAATTAGTAGGCCTTCACCTATTTTATAAGGAACAAAAGCGAAAAACCATAATGGAACTGAGCTTTCAAGCTTCCATGCGTTTTTCTTGGTAGTAATATTCATTGCTAAATTAAACTGAATCTGGGTGCTGGATTGGCTGTAACTCTCTGTTAAGGTTTACCAGAGTTCTTCATCAATAACAGGATCGATTATCTGCACCCAGACGGTTAATTATTATTAACCCTTTTCTTAATTCAGCCTATTCTTTTGTATTTGTGCATCAGTAATATTACGGATAAAATTGCGGATAATATTAACAAATAAAACTATTTAGTTTTATAAAAAGTTTATTTTCTTAAGGGATTGAAAGTTGAATTTCTATAATTGGGAATATAAATAAATTCATTTTTTTGAGCCAATATACAGCAATCCTAAATCATGCGGGCAAGCGAGATCCCTGACTTCCTAGAGAAGTCGGGGATCTGAAGAGCTGGCTCACAACTCAAATAGAATTGCTATATTCGCTTTCTCCTTGGTTCCGCTTAATAACGGTTTTTGAGAAAGCGTATATTACAAAAATTGGTGAAATGGATAGATTCCAAAATGATACAAGATGCCTAAAAAACGCAATAAAGGCGATCGCGCATCATTCCCCAAGCGCTACCACTTGCACCTTAATGCCGTCTATTCATCATCATCATCTAGCATTTCTTCATCATCATGATGATGAGAGGCTGGGATAGCAGCAATGATGGCATCGATAACTTTGGCGACGGGTACAATTTCTAATCCCAATTCTGGGAAAGTTTGCCCTTTGGGGACAATTGCTCGCTTAAAGCCTAGTTTGGCGGCTTCTTTCAGGCGCAGTTCCATTTGGGAGACAGCGCGGACTTGTCCGCCTAAGCCAACTTCGCCAATTAAGACAGTGCGGGGATCGACGACGCGATCGCGAAAAGAAGCCACAACTGCGATCGCCATTCCCAAATCGACAGCAGGTTCTTCTACACTCAAACCCCCCGCTGAAGCCACATAAGAATCTAATTTAGATAAAGGGATGCCGACTCGTTTTTCTAATACTGCCAAAATTTGTAGCAGTCGGTTGTAATCAACACCCGTCGTTGAGCGGCGGGGGGAACTATAACTGGTTGGACTCACTAAGGCTTGCAGTTCCACGACAATCGGGCGAGTGCCTTCGCAGGCGACGACAAGGGCGGTACCCGGAACCACTTCGTCCCGATTGCCCAAAAATAACTCCGACGGATTAGAAACTTCTCGGAGTCCTCGATCTGCCATTTCAAAAACGCCAATTTCGTGAGTTGCGCCGAAGCGGTTTTTGACAGAACGCAGAAGCCGATGAGACGCAAAGCGATCGCCTTCAAAATACAATACGGTATCTACTAGGTGTTCTAGGACTTTTGGCCCAGCGATCGCGCCCTCCTTAGTAACGTGTCCCACAATCAGCAGGGTGATACTCTCTCTCTTTGCCACCTTCATCAATGCAGCAGTACATTCCCGCACCTGCGCCACCGATCCCGCTGCCGACGTTAGAGACGGTAAGTAAATCGTCTGCACGCTATCAATTACTGCCACATTCGGTTTCAGAGATTCCAACTCCCTGATAATCTCTTCTAAATCGGTTTCCGCCAGCACATACAGATCCGCACCCGCTGAGATAGATGTCACCGGAGTCTCTACAGATGTCTCTACAGATGCCTCTATTTCTGGCTGGAGAGACACGCGATCGCCGTTTTTTTCCCGATCCGGATTCAGGTTGCTAACACCCAAACGCGAAGCCCGCAGTTTTACTTGTTGTCCCGATTCTTCCCCACAGACATAGAGAATGCGATACATCTGCGACATCTGATTCGCCGTTTGCAGCAGCAGCGTTGACTTACCAATGCCCGGATCGCCACCAATTAACACCAAAGAGCCAGGAACAACCCCCCCGCCCAGTACGCGATCAAATTCTCCATAACCAGAAGTCCACCGCTCCTGATACTTATCGGTAATTTGCGCGAATGTCAGCGATGCCCGCGCCTGGGGTGCTTTGGCAGCTAATTTGCCATTGCGCTGTGAGCTTTGCAAACCCCGGCTGGGAAGGGAAGAATTAATCTGGGACACAAACTGCTCTTCCAGGGAGTTGTATGTGCCGCAGGCGGGACACTTGCCAAACCATTGTGAAGATTCTGACCCACATTCGTTACAAACATAGTTAGTTCGCGGCTTTGCCATGCACCATTCTCGATTTGTTAAAGAATCTTAATAAATCGCAAGGAATAAGAGAATATAAAAATCCAGCAACTGTGAGGATTTCAGGCTTTCCAAACCGACTAAACAGAATGATATCTTAATGTAATGGTATCTAAAATTAACGATTAGAAATCGGAACTTAAGGAGCGTTGACGAGCTTGGAAAGCCATAAAGAAAAAATTCTGGTAGTTGACGATGAAGCTAGCATCCGTCGCATTCTGGAAACGCGCCTTTCCATGATTGGCTACGATGTCGTGACGGCTGCCGATGGAGAAGAAGCGCTGGATACCTTTCGCAATGCCACTCCTGACTTAGTAGTTTTGGATGTGATGATGCCAAAGCTAGATGGCTACGGCGTCTGTCAGGAATTGCGGAAGGAATCGGATGTGCCAATTATCATGCTAACGGCTCTAGGGGATGTCGCCGACCGCATCACGGGTTTAGAGCTGGGTGCAGATGATTACGTTGTCAAGCCTTTTTCCCCCAAGGAACTGGAAGCCCGCATCCGCTCTGTGTTGCGGCGGGTAGACAAAACGGGTGCCTCTGGGATTCCCAGTTCTGGGGTCATCCATGTCGGGAATATCAAGATTGACACCAATAAACGGCAAGTCTATAAAGGCGATGAGCGGATTCGACTCACCGGAATGGAATTCAGCTTGCTGGAGTTGTTAGTCAGCCGTTCTGGAGAACCTTTTTCCCGTTCTGAGATTTTGCAAGAGGTTTGGGGATATACGCCAGAACGCCACGTAGACACTCGCGTGGTGGATGTGCATATCTCGCGCCTCCGGGCAAAGTTGGAGGACGATCCGAGCAATCCAGAGCTAATACTGACGGCGCGAGGCACTGGCTATCTGTTTCAACGGATCATTGAGCCGGATGAAATCTGAACTGAAGGATGAAGAATGAATTACGTTAAAAGGTGAGAAAATTTCTACTCTTTTATTCCTACTCATTCCTCAGCCCTCAATCCTCAGCACTAAGAGAATGGCTAAGCCAGATCAAAATCAGGTTCTACGACAACTCCCTCTTGTGGTTGGTGGGTTGGCAGGGGTGCTGCTGTTGATTAACCGTTTATTGACACCGCAGCTAGCGGATTCTCAAGCTCGTTCGGATGCGTTGGGCGTGATAATCAGTGCGGTGTTAATTTTAACGGGGTTGCTGTGGCAGCAAGTACAGCCGCGATCGCCCGAAGCTGTCGAATTGATCGGCGAGGAAGGGTTTGAACTAGCACCCGACTTACCGGAAGCCGTAAAGATAGAACTGGCTTGGGCATCGCATCTGTTGCTCGCGAACACTGGGACGCGATCGCTCGTCGTTTGGTACAAAGGACGAGTGTTGTTGCGGCGGGGTATCTTAGGCGTCAACCCAGAAGTAAAACCAGGGCCGATTCTACAGCGGGTGTTGGAAAAACAAAAACCCGTTTATCTAGTGGCTCTAAAAATATACCCAGGACGGATTGAATTTGACTATCTACCAGAGAATACTCAAGGAGCGATCTGTCAGCCGATTGGCAATCAAGGCGTCTTGATTTTAGGTGCCAATGCTCCGCGCAGTTACACCAAGCAAGATGAAAACTGGATAGCTGGGATTGCTGAAAAACTAGACGTTACTCTCAGCTACCACTTAGATGATGTTGCACCCGCTGGAATTTAAATATCCATGACGATTCTCTACTGGCTTCTCGTTGTCCTCATGCTCGTTGGCGTCGTGGGCGCAGTGGTTCCCGGCATTCCTGGAACTAGCTTGATTGTGATTGCTATTGTGGTTTGGGGAGCCGTTCACAGTTTTAGCAGCGTGTCTGTGGCGCTGGGCGTTGCTATCCTAGTGTTGTTACTTAGCGTTGGCGTCGATCTCTTAGCAACCTACTTGGGGGCGCAACAAGCAGGGGCTAGCAAGTGGGGGCAGATTGGAGCCATTGTTGGCTTGGTGTTGGGCTTTTTGGGATTGTTACCCGCTTTTCTAGTTGCGGGGCCACTAATCGGAATTTTGATTGGACCGCTACTGGGAGCGATTACTGGAGAGTTTCTCTACCGACGCGATTTAGAATTTGAGCCAAGAATCAAGCTAGCACTGAAAGCCGGGATAGGCATTGTGGTGGGTTCGCTGATTGGGAATTTGATTCAGGGATTACTCGCGATCGCCGCCGTGAGCGTTTTCTTATACACAACTTGGCCCTTTGGATCTGGGGCATAAGAAACTTAAATCGAATTGCACTGGCTTAAGCTTAGCCTTACCCACAGCTCTGCCCTGAAACAAATTTCGGGCTAGCTAATCCCTAAAGTTAGCTAAAGCCAGCTAGATAGCGATTTCAACTCGTTTCAAGGGGTTTGCGTGGTGAAGGCGGAAATTTATTTTACGGCTCTTAAATCAGTGCCATTCGCGTTAAGGTAGGAAATTTTTAAGAAACATAAACCTGGCGATAATAAGCTTGGTACTCCTCAGACAGTAACGGTTCCCACCAATCGCGGTGAGTGAGATACCATTCAACAGTGCGTCGTAAACCTTCTTCAACCGTTACAGAAGGAGTCCACCCTAACTCAGTTTTTAGTTTCGTGCTATCAATCGCATAGCGGCGATCGTGCCCCGGTCGATCCTTCACAAATGCGATCAATTTTTTGCAAGGATGCACGGGTAAATTAGGTGCTAATTCATCCATTAGCTGGCACAACATATTAACTAAGTCAAGATTTTTAACTTCATTATTGCCGCCAATATTGTAAGTTTCGCCTAGTTTTCCGCGATGAATCACCACATCCAAAGCGCTGCAATGATCGCCTACATACAGCCAATCCCGTATGTTCTGCCCATCTCCATAAACTGGCAGAGATTTGCCGATTAAGATATTGATACACATCAAGGGAATGAGCTTTTCAGGAAACTGATAAGGGCCGTAATTGTTAGAGCAATTGGTGATAATGGTGGGGACGCCATAGGTGTGGTAATAGGCGCGGACTAAATGGTCGCTACCCGCTTTTGAAGCAGAATAAGGACTATTCGGAGCATAGGGCGTTGTTTCTGTAAATGCGCGATCGCTGGGGTTTAGGCTACCGTAGACTTCATCGGTGGAAACATGAAGAAAAATCCCCTCTTGCCTTCCTTCCCAATGTTTCCGAAAAGCTTCTAATAGGGTGAATGTGCCGACAATATTGGTTTGAATGAAGGCACCGGGACCTAGAATTGAGCGGTCAACGTGAGATTCAGCGGCGAAGTGAGCCACTGTATCAATATTTTCTTCTTGTAAGAGTGAGTCTAATAAAGCGCGATCGCAAATATCCCCCTTGACAAACCGAAAATTTTCTTGCCCCTCCAAGGACGCCAAATTATAGCGATTCCCTGCATAAGTGAGCGCATCTAGTACCACCACTCGATCGTCAGGGTAAGCCTTACCCCAATAATGCACAAAATTGGAACCAATAAACCCAGCCCCACCTGTCACCAACAACCGACGGCTTCCTCTCATCAAACTCTCTCCTTTTCTTCCCTCTGCGGACTCTGCGTCTTGGCGGTTCGTTTATTCTTCTTCTAACAACGCCAGTAAAGCCGCCTTCATCTCTTCTGGACTGGTGGTTGCCGTTCCAAATTGGCGCACCACGATACTAGCCGCCAAATTTCCCAAAACCGCCGCTTCCCAGAATGACGCCCCAACAACTAAGCTTAGCGTCAGCGCCGCTACCACAGTATCTCCAGCGCCAGTCACATCAAACACATCGGTACGGTTGAACGCTGGGATATGCTGCTCCGTCCCGCCGCGGTCAAACAAACTCATCCCCTCTTCACCGCGAGTAATCAGCATTTGCTGAGCTTGAGTCAGTGCAAAGAGGTCGCGTCCAGCTTGGGTGATTTGCCCAGACGCGATCGCGTACCCTACCGCTTGCTCCGCCTCCGGCAAATTTGGCGTAAACAGCGTCGCCCCTTGGTATCTTTGGAGACCGACTTGAGCATCCACTATTGTCTTCTGGTGAGACAACGCCGCCTCAATTACAGGCTGAGTAAAAACGCCATCGCCATAATCTGAGCAAACTACTGCATCCACTGTATCTAGATGTTGCTGAATATACTTAGCAAGCTGTAGCTGCAAATCTTGATCTGGCAACTCATCCGATTTCCGGTCAACGCGCACAATCTGCTGAGTCACTGACTGCCGAGCATGACCAGAAATCCGGGTTTTCGTCACCGTCGGGCGGTCTGGATCGAGCAACATTCCACTGGTATCAATTCCAGCTGCCTCAAAGATATGGCGCAATGCTTGCCCCTGGTCATCCTTTCCGACTAATCCAGCCACCTTCACCTGTGCCCCCAGCGTTGCCAGGTTATAAACGGCATTCGCTCCACCCCCAGGCACCTGCCGGGTATTTTCGTGGCGCAGAATCAATACAGGTGCTTCACGAGAAATTCGTTCCACTTGACCCGTCAGAAACTCATCGAGGGTAAGATCCCCGACAACCAGCACCCGTGCTTGGGCAAAGTTATCCAGTAGCTGAATTAATCGCTCAGATGAATTTTGCAGCTGAGCCAAGAAGGAAGCATCTAAAGCCATAGAGGAAGTCGCAAAAGTCCAAGGGTTTATTATCCTGCAAGAGGGCGCTTTTAATGAATCCAGATGGATTCCAACCACTAGCCGCTTACTCCCACGTGAGTTTTGAGTTTATTGAGAGTTGTAGGCTAGCTTGAAGAACGAACCTCAACACGCATAAGTATTGGTTGGGGTTCGTTCCTCAACCCAACTGACTGTCTAATACTGTCTTCGCTTCTTGTGAACTATGTTCAGGGTGTCTGTTGAGAATTTTGAGAATCCGGAGATTCTTGTGGTTTTCTCGGCTCAGGTGAGTTTTGAGAATTTTGAGAATCTTGCGGTTTTTTGGACTCAGAGGATTCTTGAGAATCTCGTGGTTTTCTAGAATCTTGAGCTTCTTGAGAATCTCGTGGTTTTCTCGGCTCAGGGGAGTTTTGGGAATTTTGAGAATCCCGTGGTTTTTGAGACTCAGAGGATTCTTGAGAATCTCGTGGTTTTCTCGGCTCAGGGGAGTTTTGGGAATTTTGAGAATCCCGTGGTTTTTGAGACTCAGAGGATTCTTGAGAATCTCGTGGTCTTCTAGAATCTTGAGCTTCTTGAGAATCTCGTAGTTTTCTCGGCGCAGGTGAGTTTTGGGAATTTTGAGAATCTCGTGGTTTTTGAGACTCAGAGGATTCTTGAGAATCTCGTGGTTTTCTAGAATCTTGAGCTTCTTGAGAATTTCGAGCTTCTCGTGAAGCTGTCATCGGCGGACAATCTTTTTCGTTGTACGCAAACTTGACCTGAACAACATAAACTTGTTCCTTTGCACCAAAGGAATGAGCCTTAACGACTTCCTGCGCTTTCTCATTCAAAATGTTGTAACCAGAACTCCTAAGCAGTTCGGTCGTGACACTACCTTTAGCATCCACCTGCGCCCCAACTAAAGCAGTTGCTTCCGGCTTCTTAATAAAGCACGCACGAAATTGAGAAGTCAGCGTAATTTCTTGTTCTTTCGATGGGACTTTGTTGAGTCTAGAACCCCAACCCGCTAACTTTTGTCTGTAATCGTCATCACGAGTGCCATTGCCGTCATAGGCGTAGTTTCGACGTTGCTGCCGTATATCAGCAAGGACTTGCTGCCGTTGCAGTTCGCGCCGCGCCATTGCTATTTGTTGTGGAGAAAGAGGAGGCGTCTGTTGTCCGGAAGTCGCTGGAGGTTGTTGCTCAGAATTTTTAGACGTTTGTTGTTCGGAATTCACTGCTATTTGTGATTCCGAATTTGGCGTCTGTTGTCCAAAATCAATCGACCTCTGTGGCTTGGGATTGCTAGGCGTCTGTTGTCCAAAATCGATAGGCGGCTGTTTCCCAGAAGATTCCTCAGAAGGGTTGAAAGGTGTCTGTTGCTCGGAAGTGGGCGGTGGCGGCGGAAATAGAGCGGAAATGTCGTCCTGCCCCGGCTGGACACCAGCGGGCAATCCCTGAAACAGGCGACGGCGAATCTCTTGCTGTGTCACCTTCCGAGAACCTGATTGGGGAACTTTGGGGGGATCGGGAAGCCGTCCTACGATAAAGTTTGGGTTGTTGGGATTGAAAGGATTTTGCCTAGCTCTTTGCTGACGGCGATCGCTCGATCTCTGAAAAATCTCCGGCAACCCAGCCCCAGTGTTAGGTTGCGGTGTGGAGTTCAGCGGAAATTTGTAGGGTGGGGAGCTAGGGATCGGCGGCAATACGGAAGACGGCGGCGGCAAAGGTGGCAACAGCTGGGTTTGGTTGGGAATGGGTGGCAGCGACACGGGCGGCGGTGCAAGTTGCGGAATGCGGCTTTGCTCTGCTGGCGTTAACTCCACAACTTTGACAGTCCCTCGCGGCTTCTGCTCTTCCGGTTTGGAGGACGCGGATAAACTGGGAAGGGTCATCGCCAGCACTCCGTGGATGCCCACAGAAGCCAAAGCTGCAATCAGAGGCGGCTGAGTTAACTTTTCAGGCAGGTTTCTAATGAATGAGAGATAGGACATAGCAGGTAAGTTACACTCCTCAGCGACAGGACAGGCTGGGAATCAGGTCAGGTGGGTACGTGCGGCAAGCACGCGATCGCGATCAAAACAAGCACTCCGCTTTTATATTAGTTTCAGATTCTGAATTTTAATCTCAATTATTTCAGTCTAAAATGCTTAAAAGTTAATTTTCAGGTTCTCTGACCCAATCGCCAAGACTGGAAAAAAAGCCCAAAAGTTGCCACTTTCCTCAAGTTCCTGAAGAAATTAATCTACTGACTCGTTTACTTGCACAATTAATAAAGAAAAGTAAGGCAATTTCAGATTCGGGCGATCGCTTAACCCCGCATAAATTACCTGCTCTGGTAGCGTTGCCCGTTCCACTACCCAGCTACGTTCCAACAACCCGCGCTGCTGCAACACTTTCCAAACTTGCTCGTAAACTGAACTCACTTTCATCAGCACCACCACATCTGCCCATTCTAAAACAGCTTCCAGCTCTCCTACCGTGTAGATCGCTGGTAACACAACAAGGCGCTGAGCGCGAATTGTCAGTGGAATTCCTAACACCGCTGCCGCCGCCAAAGGGGAACAGATTCCCGGCACTGTCTGCACTATTACTTCAGGATGCAGTTGTTGCAGTGTCTGCGCCAAATAGGTAAACGTGCTATAGAAACTGACATCGCCTTCCGAGACAAAAGCAACATCTTGACCCAATTTTAGAGATTGCCAGACTTCTTGGGCTGCGACTTGCCACGCCTGAGTCAAAATCTCGCTTTCTTGTACGTAAGGAAAAGTTAACCCTAATTGCACTTGGCGGGGATTCAACCATTGAGCCACCATCTGCTGAGCGATTCCTGGCTTACCGTGTAACCCAGCGGGAAAAGCCACCACCGGCACCCGTTGCAAAATGCCGAGTCCCTTCACAGTAATCAGTTCTGGGTCGCCGGGACCCACGCCAATGCCGTACAAGATACCTGATTGCACAATAAAATTTAAAATCTAAAAGCCAAAACCTAAAATCTCAAATGCCTTTACCGACTGTCATTTTGCCCGGATATCTCGAAGGCGCGATCGCCTACCGTCCACTCGAACAATCTCTACAAGAATCGGGTTTCCCCACTGTAACCGTACCCTTGCGAAGTCGGGATTGGGTGCCCACTGTAGGAGGACGGTCGATGATTCCGATTTTGCGGCAACTCGACCGCACGGTAAAACAAATGTTGCAGCAATACAACGTTTCTCAGCTTAACCTGATTGGTCACTCCGCTGGCGGCTGGATTTCCCGGATCTACCTGGGGGAAAAACCTTATTCTATTCACGGAGATGTCACAGAAGACGCTGGTTTGTGGCACGCTCACCCTTATGTTGCCACGCTTGTCACCTTGGGAACGCCCCATATCAGCGGGGAACGCTGGACGCGGAAAAATCTAGATTTTGTCAAAATGAACTATCCAGGAGCCTTCTACTCAACGGTGCGTTACATCTGCGTTGCCGGTAAATCTATCTTCGGGGCGAGGCGTCCGGGGCAGTGGCTAGCCTACAGCAGTTACAAACTTACCTGCGGGATTGGTAACACTTGGGGAGATGGGATTACGCCGATTGAAGCGGCTCATCTGGAGGGAGCAACCAATCTGGTTATCGAAGGTGTCAAGCACTCACCCAGAACTCCTGGCATTTGGTACGGTTCGCCAGTCGCTTTACCGTCTTGGGTGGAGTATTTGGCATGACATGGGTAATGCTGATGAGTCATTGGCGGTTGGCGAATCACTCATGACTCATCACAACGATTCAGCCTTTAGGCATACGCTGTTAGGACAACGAAATTCCTTCTGTAACTGGCTAGCATTTGACTAATGTTAAGAAAAGTAAAGTTTAGCCATGAAAACCGAGCAGTATGAATTTGTCCTTCGGCGTCTGGCTACGATCCTGGCTGTTGGGATTCTAACCTTGAGCCTAATCGCTGCTGTGACTGGAATTCTGTTAGCTTTCTACTACGAACCGGCGGCAGGTGGTGCTTATGATTCCCTGCAAGCGATCGCAAATGAAGTTTCCAATGGCTGGGTGATTCTCCGCGTTCACGATCTCGCGGGAAATGGGTTAATTGCAGTGTCTTTAATCGAAATTGTCGTGATGTTTCTGGGGCGACAATTTACGAATAGTTGGCTAACTGCTTGGATTAGTAGCATTCTATTGACATTAACCGCGATCGCGCTCGGTTGGACGGCGATGATTCTCGACTGGACTCAACTCGGCTACTGGCGTCTGAGCATTGAATTGGGAACCATCGAAGCCATTCCTTTTATTGGCTCTCAACTGCGAGACATCGTTACAGGTGGTGGAGCCATTACTACAGCTACTGTCGAACACCTCTACACCCTACACAGCTACATTTTATCCGTGGGAGCGATCGCGATCGCACTGATTCATCTAGGCGGGTTATTAGTCCAGGAAAGACAGCAAAAGCAGCTTCAGATAAAATTAGCTGCCACTAACTTAGCTGCCGAGTCAGAATCCGCGCAAGCACAGAACGATCCCAAATCTCTCAGCCTTAGCAGTGCTGAGTCACAGAAATAGCAAATTTATAGTCTCAAATCTAGTTCCACTTAGTAGCCTGCTCCTGGCAGGTTTCGGTTGTGTGCTTGCTGTCGCTGTGCGGTTTCAACCGCCGATTGCAAGAATATGCGATCGCTTTTCTTGCTTTCCAGGCAGATTGGCATAGTCGCGACTGTCTTGTGTCAAGCTTCTGTAGGTTCTGTTTGAGGTTCTGGTTTGAGTTCTCCCAAAAGGACGCCCACGCTTGCAGATGAGATGGGTACCTCCTCAACTTCCGGCAGTTTCTCTAGGGCCAAACGAGAAGATGGACTCGCACCCGATAAACGCTTCAAGAGTTTTGGTCGAGGGTCATGCAGCACATAAATAATCTGATCTCCCGCTTCCCAATCCTCTGTCGCAGGCACCACTTGGAAACGCCCCTCCCGTAAAAATAGTAAGGGTACTAGCTCCCCAGAACGAATCAAGGCTTGTAGATGAGCTTGTTGAAACGAAAAACCTGGCTCTTTGAGTGACGTTTTGCCTAACTTCACCTGTCCATCGTTCAGGTATTGATTCCAATTCTTAATTGATAAATTAGGAATGAAAGCTTGGTGAACTTTACTATTATTAGTCGGTGTATTCGCTTGGGGAAATACTGCCAACACACGAGGAGGACGAAACTCCTCAGAAGCACGCTGCGCCAACACTAAATTCACCTCCCCATTATTGGTCATTGCCAGGAAGGTTCCCATCGAGTCGAGTCCCGCCTCTTCCAGAACTTCCGTATCCAAACCACTGCTTAAGAATACCCGCAGATTTTCCTGCTCTGCTTTTTGGCACGCTTCGGGGTCTGTGTCAATCAGCACTACAGACTCTCCTTGTTCTTGAAACAAACGGGCAATCAGGCGGCTTAAGGGATTACAACCAATAATCACAGCGCCCGTTGCTTCCTGGAGGTTGATTTGCAGCCAACGAGCAACCCAACGTGCTGTTAGTCCTTGCAAAAATACGGTCAGGATAATCGTGAGGAAGACCAACGCTTTGATAGAATCGCCGCCGTTGATGCCCCTCTGTGTCAGAAAAATGGCAAATAGAGAAGCAACCGACGCTGAAACAATTCCTCTAGGAGCAATCCAGCACAAAAACAGCTTCTGCCGCCAGTTCAGGTCACTATTGAAGGTACATAAGCCGATGTTTATCGGTCGCACGATAAACATCAGTGCCAGAACTGTAAACAAACTTCCCCACCCCAGCGCAAATACACTTGCGATGGACAAGTCAGCTGCCAGCAGGATGAACAAAACCGAAACGCCAAGAATCGTTAATTGTCCTTTAAATCGCCGCAACATCCGTTCTTCTGGGATTGAGGAGGCACCCAGAACAATTCCCGCCATCACGGTTGCCATCAACCCCGACTCACTGCGGATTGTTTGCGCCAAACCAAATAAGCCCCACAACCCAGCCAGAACGACCAGGTTATTTAAGTCTTCTGAAAGAAACTTGGCGCGTTTGATAATCCAACCCATCAACCAGCCACCGACAACGCCAATGCCGCCGCCGATGCCTAAGCGCAAGACGAGACCGATGAAAGCTTCGATGGGGTCGGTATCGGCGTTCAAAATGGTGTCTAGCACGACGACAGCCAAGATAGCCCCTACCGGGTCAATTAAGACGCCTTCTCCCTCCAGAAGTGCTGCCACTTGCCGATCTACTTGCACCTGTTTCAGCAGAGGACTGATCACGGTTGGTCCCGTTACGACCACTAAGGAAGCGTAGAGAAAAGCGATAGGCCAGGGAAATTCACCCAGCCAGTGAGCTGCCATACCGCCGCCCAGAAGCGTGATCAGCGTTCCCAGCGTCACTAAGTTTCGCAGGCTGCCGGAAACCTTTCCCAACTCTCTCAGCTCTAGGTTCAGCCCCCCCTCAAACAGAATCACTGCCACTGCCAGGGCAGTAATGACCTCTAAGCCAGTACCTAGAGAATGCGGGTGTAGCAGGCGCAAGCCATCAGGTCCCAGGAGAATGCCAAACAGCAGCAAAAAGACGATGCTAGGAACCTGAAGATATTGGGCTAAAACCTGGGCGCTGATACCTGCAACAACCGTGATAACGATTTGCAGGGTTAGTTCAAAGGATGTTTCCATGTTGTAGATTTTGATAAAACCAACGAAGTTTTATCAATATCAATATCTTTGGTAAAGGATAGTAAATATTAACCCTTCCTGGCTGCTATGCAATAGTCAACCTGTCTTTGCATCGGATATTTTGAGACAAATATCTGTAGTCTATGATACACGGTCGGTCTAAAAATCTACTGAAAAAGCAAAAATTTGTCTGTGATGCAAACAGGGTATATAGAGTAGATGCCAAAAGCGCACAGAAGAAAAGTGCGTCCTTTACTGAATTGCTTGCCCTTTCAACCACGCTTTTCAATCCGTTTGTTGAGAAAAATCCAGCAGCAACTCCCCCAAATCTTCTCACTGGACAACCGTTCCTGCACTCAGAACGCAAAGAACCTCTTCCTACTGTGCTGGTTCGATCCTAGCAAGCTGTTCTAAGAAACACTGCTTCTTGCTGGCATTCAACTGGAGTAAGGGTGTCAGTAAACCCGGTTAGCTGCACTTGTGTTACTTTTATCATTTCTACGGTATCTTTTCGGATATCACCACTTGCTCCAGACTTGTAAACTTGATCAGCACACGACTTGGATGCCTAAGACCATGAACGCATCTGCGAATTTTGACTTCGACGACGACAAGTTCAACGCACCACCTTCTCAAGTTATCCCTTGGTGCCAGATGATCAATCCTCGATATGGGAAAACTGGCATCCAGCCGCACGGATTGGCAATTAAGCTAGATAACGCTAATGCGGTTGGCTTTAAACCGGATGCCACTTGGGACCAGGTGCAGCATGAGTTTAGCACCGGAGTCGAAACGCTGTTTATCACTACTACCCCCCGCTTAGTCATCGTGCGGCGGGGTCCATTGTCTGTGAAAGACCGTGAAACTGGGATGAAATTGGGTACGTTTAAAGATAACTACGATGCTTTCTTGGCAGACAAGCTCAAGTTTAAGACGTTCACTCGCCACTTGATTTTTTTAGTCGGGGAGAAACAAAAGCTTTTGCATCACTTGCCACTGCAATTGACGGTGAATGGTGCAGCAGGTGCTAGTTTTGGAAAATCCTACTGCGAGATGAAACAAGGTCAAGTCGTCGGTGGATTTATTGCTGAATTGGAAAAGGCTTATGCTCAGTATCGCAAGCAGCCTTTAACACCAAAAGGACCGTTGTTTCACGCTCATGGAATTTTTTGTCCGTTAATTGAAATGGAGGAAAGGGGCAGCGGCACAAATACGGCTCTGGTGGCTAGTACAGTAGATTACGAGCATCCTACTGCTAAGAATTTAACAGAATATCTAATTTCTTCCAGTTCTGAGGAGTCTGCGATTATCTGCAAGACTTTTGAGGAATACCAAGACTTCGGAAAGGAAAAACCGAAAGAGGAAACCCCCGCGCCCAAAATGGAGATGGCAGGGGTATCTAGTTCATACGATTATCACGATGAATTTGAGTACGGCGAACCTCCTTATGTGCGAAACGTTTGGTCAGAAATTGATGGTATTTATGAACCTCTAACTGAGGAATGGAATCATCAAAGGATTGACCACCGGATGAAATTTCTTGGTTAGAGAAATGCTCCGGATAACTTAACAATCATATGGGTGAGAATGAGTAACCTAGAAAGTTCAAGTCCCATCCTCTAAGTGCTAAGAGTGACTGCATTCCCTGCTGCTATATGACTGGTAATCATACGGTGGTGAGCAAGGGAAAAAGGCAAGAACCTAGAAACCTAATCTGGAACACTGTCAAGCGAGAACTCATGGATAGCGAAAGCAAAGATACACTTTAACCACCATCAGCTCGACGTTGCGAAAATAGGTTGACACGCAACAGACAAAATGTCACAGGATATCGGGGCTGGCAAATGTACGGTTGACCAGTATGCACTCCCATTAAACCTGGTGGAAAGTATCATCCTAAAAGTTCAATCAAATGATTGTTAGGAACGTTTTAACCCTTGCTTCACTCTCAGAAAAGGTCGGTATCTGAGAAGTAACCAGCGCAAGTGATACAAGGGCAGGATTGTCTCAAAAGCTAATGCCTCATTGTAATGATGAGGATATGCAGACAGAGACACGATGATTTGAAAGATAGAGGTACTAAGTAGAGTACAAAAGATATGAACACGGCTGACAAGTCGATGTATGTATGGGAAACAATTCCTTGGCGTAAGCTTGAGCGAAGTGTTTTTAAGCTCCAAAAGCGCATCTATCAAGCTTCTCAACGTGGTGATGTCAAAACAGTCCACAAACTCCAGAGACTACTGATAAAATCCTGGTCGGCAAAATGTTTAGCTGTACGTCGAGTAACGCAGGAAAACAGGGGCAAAAAGACAGCCGGAGTAGATGGAATAAAATCACTTACGCCCATCCAAAGGCTAGCCCTAGTTAAAAACCTGAAACTATCCCAAAAATCAAGACCAACGAGAAGGGTTTGGATTCCCAAACCCGGAACAAAAGAGGAGCGACCATTAGGGATTCCAACGATGGCAGACCGTGCGTTGCAGGCATTGGTAAAACTAGCATTAGAGCCAGAATGGGAGGCAAAATTCGAGCCTAACTCATACGGTTTCCGACCGGAACGCTCATGTCATGACGCAATAGAAGCAATATTTAATACAATCAGGTATAAAGCCAAATTTGTATTAGACGCTGATATTGCTAAGTGCTTCGACAGCATTAATCATGAAGCTCTGCTCAGAAAATTAAATACATCCCCCACCATTCGCCATCAAATAAAGGCTTGGTTAAAAGCAGGGGTAATAGACTGGAAAGCCTACTCCGAAAGGAAAGAAGCATATAGTCATACATCTAAGGACACACCGCAGGGAGGCGTAATATCGCCTCTCCTAGCAAACATTGCCCTTCACGGATTGGAAAATCGAATTACTCAGGCGTTTCCCAAAAGAAATCTCTTGGTAAATGGTAAAACGGTAACGATTCCAAGCCCTGCCGTTATTCGATATGCCGACGACTTCGTAATATTACACGAAGATTTATCCGTTGTCCAAAGATGTCAGCAGATAGCATCAGACTGGTTAAAAGACATGGGCTTGGAATTAAAACCAAGTAAAACCCGAACTTCTCATACCCTCCAAAAGTATGAAGAAAATACAGGCTTCAATTTCCTAGGTTTTAATGTCAGACAATATCCACAAGGAAAAAATCACTCTGGCAAAAACACCAATGGACAATTGCTTGGATTTAAAACCCTCATCAAACCCAATAATGAAGCAATAAAGAGATTGTTGAGTAAAACTGCCGAAATAATTGGTTCCATGAAAGCTGCGCCCCAGCCTGAGTTAATCAAAAGACTGAATCTCACACTGCGTGGATGGGCAAATTATTACTCAACAGTAGTAAGCAAAGATGCTTTTGCAAAAGCAGATCACTTACTATTCTCACAGCTTAAAAGTTGGGCGGAATTTAGGCACCATAACAAAGGAACATCTTGGGTAAAAGCAAAATACTGGAAGACTATAGGTACTGAGAAGTGGGTGTTTACGAACTCCACGAAGGAGGCAAGACTGCTCGAAATAGCGGATACACCCATACTCAGATATACAAAAGTCAAAGGTAATAGCAGCCCCTTCGATGGAAACTGGGTGTACTGGAGTAGCAGGTTAGCAAAATATCCCGGTATTTCAAAAGATGCCGCCTTCCTACTAAGAAGGCAAAAGGGTAAATGCAGCCGTTGTGGGCTTAATTTTAAAATGGGAGATGTCATGGAAATACATCACATTGACGGAAACCATAACAACAACAAGAACAGCAACCTATCAATGCTACATGGGCATTGCCACGACCATGCACACTCTATATGGTTAGAGAACGAATTTAAGGCACTAGAGGAATGGTAAATGAGAAGTGCTAATGACAAAGTTCAAATCATTGAGGATCCGTGTGAGGTGAAAGTCTCACGCACGGTTCTGAAGACCAATTCAAGAAGTGATTTTTGGATTGAGTTCAACTAAATAGGACACAAGGAAAGAGTAAAAACTTAAAAAGGCAAAAGTAAAAACTTCTTACTTTTGCCTTTTTACTTTTAATTTCTAGGTAGGATTAGGACGCGAGCGCCTCAATTTCTTAGGTTGTGGGACGCTAAAAGATTTACTGTTTTAGCAGCAGGTAATACAGTTGCCCATTGCCGCCGGTAACACCCGCGCGATCGCCCGCCCGTTTACCCGTTCCGATAAAATAATCTACGCGACCGGGACCTAGAATTGCACTTCCCTTATCCTGGTCGAGTACGTAGCGACTCACCAGACGCTGTTCGATCTTACCGGCACGATTAAAGTAGGGAACTCTTGTATGAATTAAAGCTAAGGCACCCGGAGGCATCAAAGATTTATCCGTCGCAATCGAACGCTCAGCTGTCACCGGCACCCCAACGCTTCCCATCGCTGGGGCACCATTGGTTTCGTTGAAGAAAACAAAGCGCTGATTGCGCGGGATATAGTTACTCAGCTCCAAAGGATTTTGCTGGAAGTATTTGATCAGCACAGGTAACGTCAGACCGGATAGGGGCAGTTTGCCATCTTTAGCGAGTTCTTTCCCAACACTGGTGTAGGGGTAATCGGTTCCACCCGCATAACCGACCGTCATCACGCTTCCATCGGTCATCTGGAGCTGAGCAGAACCTTGGATTTGCACCAAGAAGGCTTCCAGGCGATCGCTCATCCAAGCGATTTCTAGCCCTTGTAGCGGACTGTTCGCTCCCAGCAAGCCATCCTCCCCTTCTAGCTGAACCCGTGTGGGGTGGGGTTTGGGCCAAGAGTTGAAGTTTGACGGCATCCCATAGAGAGGATAACGATGCTCTGCCGTCTGCTTGCGGCTGGCTGTATAGGTTGGTTCGTAGTAGGCGGTGTACTGAACGTTCCCCTTGTTGTCCTTGCCTACAGACTGGTACAAGACAAACTCACGCTTGATTGCAGCTTGCAGTTCGGCAGCCGAACCAGAGTTGAGAACTAGCTGCCGAAAGCGCACTAAAGATCGGCGGACGCGATCGCGGGTGATTCCCGGCACCGGATACTGCTGGTAGGCTTGAGCGGCACTGTTTGTCTGTAAATATCGCAGACTGTTATCAATCGAGGCGATTAAAGCTTTTCGGTCTCCGGCTTGACCGTTTTGCCCCCAGATTTGCTCATCAAGTCCCAGTGCATCTGACCGGCAACAGACGAGATTTAAAAGGTTTGAGTTGACTGGTATCAGCGGAACGGACAGGGGATCTTTAGCGAGGGCAGGCAAAGTGACATTTCCCAGAGTTACACCAAAACTCAGGGACAGTAAAGCCAATGTCTTTCTCATTACTTACACCAAAAGGGAAAGTGATAGCTATTCGTAGTCACTTCTATCGACACTTCCGGCGAAGACAGGTTCCACTCGGATTGCCCTAATGCTGACGGGACGTATAACCATGTACTCGCCCTGGATATTTTTGATCGGCACACTGATAAAGTCCGTGGAGGCGGCTTTGGGCATCAGCTCGCCGCTGTACCACTTCTGAAACTCTTGAATGGTTGCAAAACGCACTTCTGCTTTGTGACCACCTTCTATCATCAGGTGTACAGCGTATTCGGTGGGAGTTCTCGGCATACAGTCGATTGATTTTCAATCCGTCCTGATTATTATGAGCTGAGAATGGTCGAAAATAACAGGCTATTTCTACAGAATTTTCTCAAAAGGTCATTCGTTATTAGTCTGTAGCAACCAACGAATGACGAATAGCACTGGCTTCAGAGCCTTGAATTAAAATTCAGGCTTCACGGCTAGAACCTGTTTTCACAGGTTGAAATTTATATATTTATATACTGTAATGACCAGTGACGAATGACTAGGAAAACAGATTAAACCGATGCAGCAGGGTTTCTAGCAGGGGCGGTAAAGTCTGATGCAGTTCCGACGCACTGTTAAACAACAGTTGTTGATGGTTGGGAAGGTCAAAGGGAAACTGTCCCGACATCTCCGAACGCTCCATTTGAGCTAGCAGAATTTGTTCAGAACGCTTACTTTGAAAGGCGTAGCCAATTTCTACACAAACATTCGGACTGGGAATGAGTAGGGGCGTTTCTTCCCTGGAAATGCTCGTGATAGGTGTCCCATCAGCAACAAATAGCAGACTCTTCCGAATTTTTCGCATCTGCGTGGTGTTGAGGCGATTTGAGGCACCTGTGGGGCGGTTGGATACTTCTAGCGTCAAAGGAAGACGCGATCGCGTGTTTAATGCTTCTAGGGCGTTAGCCAGTCCCTCTCGCAGGGCTTCACTCGACGCCGCATATTCAGTCTGATGGCAGAGGAAGATAATCGGTTCCAGATTCGCCATCACCGTCTGTTTAGTGAAATAAATCTCGTGGCTTGTCAGGTCAATGTTGGAGATTATGTAGCCACCGCTGCCTTCGATGTAAAACTCTACCGATTCCCCTTCTAGATAACGACCAAACCAAGCTGAGCGCTTAACATCCTGGCTGTCTTCTAAAAAATCTGCCCGTAATCCAGACTTCAGCAAGCTATTTTTGCTCAATCGCAGATCGTGGGGACGTTTCTCTAATTCTTTAATCGGCTCATACTCTTGGAGATACCAGCCTCTCAGGGCAATGATAGCCATGATGTCCTATCAATAATGCACAGAATCTTCACGTCTTTAATTTAAGACGTCTGAGAAGGAATCTTAGCAGTATGCGGTGACATCTTCTCCACATTCATCTGCTAGATAGCAAAGTGCCCGGAAACGCAGGCTTACGACTTCTTCGTAAAGCGGATTCAGCTTGCACATTGGAGGAATGTGAAGCAGGGTGCGACCAAATACTTTGATATCGCGCTCAAAGGGGCATTGGGAGGGGATTGACTTGCACAGGCGATGAGCGAGTTCGCGATCGCGCACTTGTATGTTGTCAACCCATTCGCGCAGAGGTTGCAGGAAGTTCAACCGCGTCCGTGCTTTTGTGGGTTGTTGAATCGGGGCTACCTTTTGGGAAACCTCTTCTTGAGGCATCCAGAACCAGCTTGTCAGGGAAATATTTTTTACTGTATACTGGGATACATTCATGATGCTTCTCCTGTGTTACGTTTTCAAGTCTTCAAAAAGCTAAATTTAACTGTCTGTCCTTTATCTACAACTGCGACTCTGCTTTTACCGGATGCTGGCTGTGAGATTTGAGCGTTTCTAGAAACTTTGACCGTTAGACTTACTTAATCATTGACGCGCGATCGCTATTTTTTGTTCTTTGCTCGGTTAATCTCGAATGCCGACTTGACAGACAAAAGGCTTGTGAGAACTCTTCTGTTATCATCCTCCCTAATTTCCTGTCTATATTGCGTGAGGAACATCACTGAATATTTGTGAGTGTCCCTTCCAGGTTTCAGTGATTACACGCATATATTGCCACTGCACTCTCGCATAAACTTGTCTGCATAAAGGCTGTAAGGTCTGTGGTTGCTTTGCTTTCGGCAAAAATGCCCCCACACGCTTCGCGGCTCGCTCGCTTCCTAACTTTTCTTAGAATCAGAGCCATTTATTTTCCTTTAACGACGAGAAAATAATCACTCATTGAAAACTCTAAGGAGAAGTGAAAGACAGTGAAAGAACCTAGCCAAGTTGATAAAATCATTTCCCGTCTACCAATTTGAATTCAGCAATTTTGCTGATGAAATAAAAAATAAAAGTTGGTAATAAATTACCTATTTCACTGAGGAATAAAAAAATAGAGATGGAAATCTTAAGCTACAGCTAGTTGATTCAGTTTTTGCCCTATTTTCAAAGAGCAATACTTAAAAATCATTAAAAATAAATTTCGTAAAAGTACTTGCAAAGTTATACTGCAAAGGTAAATTATGATCGCTCTACAAAATATATGTGAGTTCAAGGTAAAGATGAACACCCGAACTTTAAAAACAACTCCAATTAAGACAAATATATTGGGAATTGGAGTCAGTCGTACTAAATATAAAGACTGTACGGATTTGATTATTCAAAGTGCCCAATCACGCCAATCTTGTACCGTTGCAGCAGTGAATGTCCATAGCATTACCTCCGGTTATCTTGACCCAGACGGTCATGGTTATCAACTCAATCAATTTACTCTAGTTGCCCCTGATGGTCAGCCGGTGCGTTGGGCGCTCAATCTTCTTCGTAATCGTGATGAAGAGATACTCCCGGAGCGGGTGCGGGGTCCAGAGCTAATGTTAAATATTTGCGAACAAGCTGCTGCTAAAGAAATAAGTATTTTTCTATATGGCTCTACGGAAGCAGTTCTGGAAACTTTACAGAAGAATCTACAAGAAAAATTTCCCAGATTGATAATTGCCGGAGCAGTTTCTCCTCCGTTTCGCCCTTTAACGCCGCAAGAAGATGCGGCATACACTAAACAAATTCGGGAATCTGGCGCGGGAATTGTCTTTGTTTCTTTGGGTTGTCCGCGCCAAGAAGCATGGGCTTTTAATCATCGCCATCAGCTAGATTGTCCGCTCGTTGCGGTGGGTGCTGCTTTTGATTTTCATTCTGGCAACATTCCTGAAGCTCCGTTCTGGATGCAAAGCTTAGGTTTAGAATGGCTTTTCCGCTTTTTACAGGAACCCAAACGCTTGTGGAAGCGCTATTGGTTACTTAATCCTCTTTATTTGATTCTTTTGGGTTTACAGCTGCTCAAATTACTTCCTGTCGAGCAAGACCCAATAGAAGTAGAAACCAGCAGCGCTGATCGCCACCCAGAAGCAATCAATCGCTAGTTACAAAGTTGTGTAGCAGTTACGGATTGAAGTCACTAGCGTTTTGGAGCGCTCATCTAGCTTAGTCTCCCGCGATGTGAACAACAATTTCTCGATAATGACCGCGCTGCCGATGTTCCCAAATATAGATTCCCTGCCAGGTTCCCAATAGCAATTTACCGCCAGCGATGGGGATTTGTTCAGAAGTATGAGTCACAGCAGTGCGAATGTGAGCTGGCATATCATCAGGGCCTTCTGCATTGTGGAAGTAGCGATCGCTTTCCGGCACGAGTTTTGTTAAAAAGTTCTCTAAATCTTTGAGAACATCTGGATCGGCATT
This sequence comes from Trichocoleus sp. DQ-U1, assembly GCF_039961925.1. NCBI lineage: Bacteria > Bacillati > Cyanobacteriota > Cyanophyceae > Leptolyngbyales > Trichocoleusaceae > Trichocoleus > Trichocoleus sp. DQ-U1. The sequence goes on from NZ_JAMPKB010000030.1 coordinate 54,286, forward strand.
TTCTTGAATCAGCAGACTGGCTGAGGTATGACGCAAAAACAGGGTGCAAAGTCCAGTCTGTATACGCGAATCTGCAACGATCGCTTGAACTTTGGGCGTAATTTTGTATAAAGATTTGCCAGGAGTTTGAACGGTCAGGATCTTTTGGTAATGAGTCATTGCGGCTCGAAAAAATTAACGGTTTTGGAAATAGCTGACGACAGCACGGGCGATCGCTTCGGTTCCATCTGTCGCCACCATCTGAGACTGATGGGGTGGAAGCATTGGTTGATGCAGAAACTCCCAGTTGCTTTGGAAGAACTCAGCAGGTTGTAGAATTTGATGATAAGTATGATTTTGAATGCCTTCAAGCAGCAGAGGCGCTTCGGCAAAATCTTCTCGTGTTAGCGTCACAATCGGTACTCCCAATCGCAAAGCTTCGGCAAAAGTGCTGTATCCAGGTTTGGAAACGACGCGCCCGCAGACCAGCATAAAATCAACTGGGCGGTAAGATTGGTCTGTAATTTTTATGAGATTGGGTAAATCGGGTGCATTCCGGTCAAAGGTGATAAATTGCCAATCGGAAAACTTCAGCAAATTGTCGTAGGGAATTTCTTGTAACCCTAAGCCGCCGAAGGTGAGCAAGATGGTTTGCTCGGTTGGTGTGGTAATTCCCCATTTAGATCGTAGTGTGTCTGGGCTGTGACGAGGGGTGCCGCCGGTTAAGCCGACATCGACGATTTCTGGGAAAGCACTCATCGATTCGTGGAAGGGCAAGCGAAACAAGCGATCGCACTTTGCATAACATTCGCTCATCCAATCCGCAATTGCACTAAATTCTCCTCCCCACGCCCGATAGATAAAATCCCAGCCAAAATTACTCAGCATCCAGCAAGGAATTCCAGCCGCTTTGCCGATTGACGCTGCCAGCGGTGGAATATCTGCCAAAATCAAACCCACTCGGTTTTGACGGATAAAGTTTACTTCACTCGCAATTATCGATTTTTCTTGGGCGCGGATTTGTTGCACTTTTTCCAAAGTCGCGGCTTTATCCATTGCGAAACTATCAGCTTGCACAACGCCGATATCAAAAGCGCGGGGGCGATGAATAAAATCTCCTGGAATATAAGATTCTAGTAACCAGCGGGGTGCTGTTGTTACCAGAATTAGCAAAATTTCCGGATACATTTTCTGAACTGCCGCCGCGACGGATGCCGCCCGGACTGCATGACCAAAGCCATGATTGGTGATAGCGATGTATAAAATTGGGTGTTTAGCAGTCATTAGTCAGTAGTCAGTAGTCAGTCGTGATTAGTCATTAGTCTAGTTGCCAGTTCCTAAGGTCTAATGACCCGTGACTACTGACTCAATTTTTGAATGGCTTCAACAAGTTGGTCAATGTCAGATGGCAGGGTGAAATAGTGAACGCAGGCGCGTACACAGTCGGGATTGCGGATTGTCCGAACCAGCAAGTTTTGATTTTCTAAAGATTGTACTAATTGCTGGTGATTGCCCTCTCCTGAAAGCTGGAAGGAGACAAGACCGGATTCCGGCGGTGCATTTCGCAGACATTTGATGTGAGGAAGTTCGGCTAAACGTTGCCAGAGGTATTGGCTCAACTCCAGGATTTTTTGGAAGCGAGATTCTGGGGTTCCCCATTGCTGATGAAGAGCGATCGCTGCCCTAAGCCCAGCATAGAGGGGATAGGCAGAAGTCGCGACTTCATATCTTCGCCCATCCGGTTGCCAGCCAATTGGTTGACCGGATGAATTGTAAAGAATGCTGCGCCAGCCGATAAATGTGGGATTCAGGCTTTCTAAAGCTTCCGGTCGCACGTACAGACCACCGACGCCTTCTGGCCCGCACCACCACTTGTGACCCGTGAAAGCATAAAAATCAATCCCCAATTCTGTCAAATTTAGCGGCATTGACCCCACGGATTGAGCTGCATCCACCAAAATTCTGATGGGATGATTTTCGGTGGAATGGTTGCGGCAGGCGGCAGCAATTTCAGCCAGCGGCAAGACTTGACCCGTGTTCCAGAGGATATGACTCAGCACTACCATTCTGGTCTTGGGGCGCAGATATTCTGCGATCGCTGCTACGGGATCGCCTTCATTCAAAGTTCCCATGAGCGGACAGCAGGATACTTCAATTCCAAAGCGCCGTTGGAGTTCCTGCACAGTTGCCACAATGCCTGGATGTTCGCAGTCAGAAATTAGTAAATGTTCTCCCGCTTGCCAGTCAATGCCCCAGAGGGCGATATTGCATCCGACGGTGACATCTTCAGTCAGGGTAATGGTCTGGGAAGAGACACCCAGAGAAGACGCGATCGCAACTCTAGTTTCCGTTGCCTCCCGTACCACCCAACTCCCTACCTCATTGGAAAACGGCCCTACACGCTGCACGTATTCATAGGATTGGAAAATCGCATCCAATGCTGCTTGGGGCATCGGACCTTGACCGCCATAGTTGAAATAGGCTTTATTCGCGAGAGCTGGAAATTGCTGCCGATGGCGTTCTAGCAGCGTTTGTCCTGGAGAAATGCTCGTCATAGTATCAATATTAGACTTCACTTGAACAAAAAATCGTCACTTTGTAGCTTTGCTGGATACGGCAGCGGAGACGTTGCAATTAGTTATCGCTGTGACGGTTGCTAGATAATGTTAACTTATTTAAAAATTCGCATAAATCCGGTGCTTGGACTTGACAACTTGACAAGAACGTGAATCAACTTTCACGAAATCTCTGTCTCAGATTTCCCTTGGATGCAGGTTACAAAATGGCGTTGAGTGTCGGTTAAGTTGCTGTACGTTTAATACCAAGTTTTCTTGTTGATGCTACACAACATTTAAAAACCAGTCATTTCCCTAGTCAATAACAAACAACAAGGGAGAATCAAAAATCAGTTCGAAGTTCATTTGATGACGAGTAAAGGAACTAACTATGAATCAGCCAATTGAATTATCTTTAGAGCAAAAATTCAGTATTAGAAGCTTCTCAGACCAAGTGCAGAGTATGTCCCGCGAACAAGCACAGGAATTTTTGATTATGCTGTACGAGCAAATGATCGTCAAAGAAAATATGTACAAGTCCTTTCTGAAGCACGAGTGGGGACTTGATTCAGGCGAAATGTCTGCATGAATCTTACCCGTAGTGTTACATTCGGGATGAGAAGTTAATGCTGGGCGATCGCACTCTCTTAAGGGAGGGACGGCAATGGTGGTCAACCAGGTTAGGTAGTATGGGATAGCCTTGCTAAAATACGCTCTTGCGTCGCATCCCTCCAGTTGAACCATGACCACCACTACTGACTTCCTTAGCCACCTCAACCCCTCCCAGCGTCGCGCTGTCGAGCATTTCTGCGGGCCTTTGCTGGTTGTTGCCGGTGCTGGTTCCGGCAAAACGAGGGCGCTGACTTATCGGATTGCCAATCTCATTTTGAAGCACCGGGTCGATCCGGAAAATATCCTGGCGGTGACTTTTACCAACAAAGCCGCGCGGGAGATGAAGCAGCGGATGGAAAAGCTGTTTTCTGAACAGCTTGCTGAAAAAGAATATGGGAAGCCGCTGACAGCGTTACCAGCGGATGAACAGACAAGATTGCGATCGCGCGTTTATAAAATTTACATCAAAGACTTGTGGATTGGGACTTTCCACAGTCTCTTCTCTCGTATCCTTCGATACGATATCGAGAAATATCAAGACGAAAGAGGACGTAAGTGGAGCCGCAATTTTTCGATTTTTGACGAATCCGACGCTCAAAGTTTGGTGAAAGAGATTGTCACTAAACAAATGAACCTGGATGAGAAAAAGTTTGAGCCGCGTTCGGTTCGTTATGCCATCAGCAACGCCAAAAATCAGGGATTTTCCCCCAAAGACTTTGAGGCAGAACAGGCAAATTATCGCGGACGGGTAATCTCGGAAGTTTACAGCAAATACCAAGATAGGCTGGCAGAAAATAACGCGCTTGACTTCGACGATCTGATTGCGATTCCGGTAAAGCTATTTCAGCAAAACGAGCAAGTCTTAGGTTACTGGCATCGAAAATTTGGTCACATTTTGGTGGATGAATATCAAGATACCAACCGGATTCAGTACGATCTGATTCGCCTGCTGACGACGAATGGAGAAACTAGGAAGAATGAGTGGGATTGGAAAAATCGCTCGGTTTTTGTTGTCGGTGATGCGGATCAATCTATATACTCTTTCCGCATGGCAGATTTCACCATCTTGCTGGAATTTCAAGAAAACTTTGGGGATGGTTTGCCGGATGACGATACGCGGACGATGGTGAAGCTGGAGGAAAATTATCGCTCTAGGGAAAATATTCTCCAAGCGGCAAATAAACTCATTGAAAATAACACTCAGCGGATTGATAAAATTCTCAAAGCGACACGCGGGGCAGGCGAACAAATTTTTTGTCACAAAGCCGACAACGAGATTACAGAAGCTGAGTTCGTCGTGCATCAAATTCGCAACCTGAAACATAAAGATCCAGAGTTAGACTGGGGGAGTTTTGCTATTCTCTACCGCACGAATGCTCAATCTCGTGCTTTTGAAGAGTGCTTGGTGCGTGCGGGTGTTCCCTACAACATTGTTGGGGGTTTAAAATTTTACGACCGCAAAGAAATTAAAGATGCGATCGCGTATCTGCGGCTCATTGTGAATCCAGCGGATGCGCTGAGTTTGTCGCGAATCATTAATACTCCACGGCGCGGTATTGGCAAAGCGACCTTAGATGCGATCTCGGATGTCGCCCAAGAATTAGGCGTATCGATGTGGGAAATCCTCAAAGACGAAACCTCTGTGAAGACTTTAGCTGGACGGGCGGCGAAGTCTATTAACAGTTTTGTGCAGATGATTTGCCACTGGCAGCTACAATTGGACACTCTGCCAGCTTCGGAAATCGTGCAGGGAGTGATGCAAGATTCTGGTTATATTCAGGATTTGAAAAGTCAAGGCACCGACGAATCGCAAAACCGATTGGAAAACGTCCTCGAACTCAAAAACGCTGTTCTGCAATTTGAGGAAGAAAACGAAGATTCAAGCTTAGAGGGTTTTCTCGCAAGTGCTTCCCTATCTTCTGATTTGGATGATGTGAAAGAAGAGCGATCGCGCTTGTCGCTGATGACGTTGCACTCTGCCAAAGGACTAGAATTTCCAGTAGTCTTTTTGGTAGGAATGGAGCAAGGATTGCTTCCTCATACTCGGACTCTCAACGATCCGGCGCAGCTGGAAGAAGAACGCCGCCTCTGTTATGTGGGCATCACCCGCGCTCAAGAACGACTCTATCTCACCCATGCCCGCGAACGTCGCCTCTGGGGTTCCCGCGAACCAGCCATTCATTCTCAGTTTCTCAAGGAGTTACCCGCAGATTTGCTGAGTAGTAATTTACCCAAGGCAACTGCTAATAGTCGTGCTGGGATGGCATCAACATCTCCGAGACAAACATCCAATGGTGCCAGCAGTCTAGGGCAGAATTGGAGCGTGAGCGATCGCGTCCTCCACAAAGCCTTTGGTGTCGGTCAAATTACTAACATTTTCGGGCAAGGAAACAAAATAACTCTCGCCGTGAGATTTCCTGGCATCGGTATAAAAATCATCGATCCTAAGATTGCCCAACTGCAACGAGCGGAATAAACAGTCAGGAGAGCTGATTCATTCAAAACTCAAAACGATTGAGATTTGAGCCGTGAGTAAAATCACCCCAAAAGAATACCACTCGAAAACTGAAGATGTTGTTACAGTCCGGAGTGCCTTGATTAAGGATGCAAAAGCTCTCGTCGATCTTCAATTTTCAGTCGCCCAAGAAGGCAAGTATATGGTGACTGAGGCTGAGGAATTTAACTTAACCAAATCGGAGGAAAAAGAAACAATTGAACAGCATTCTCAGCAACCAGGGCAGCTTTACTTGGTAGCTGAGATTAACAACACAGTTGTCGGATTTGTTGAGTTTGAGAACGGAAACCGAAGACGCACCTCTCATAGCGGGATACTCTCCATTTTTGTTGGCAGAGAATGGAGAGGAAAAGGCATCGGCTCGTTTTTGCTGCAAGAACTGCTTGATTGGGCAGCGAATGAGCTGCTGATAGAAAAGGTGACTCTAGCAGTGTTCTCTACAAATCGCAGCGCGATTGCTCTCTACAAAAAATTCGGTTTTCAAGAAGAAGGAAGATGTCCCAAAGATATGAAATTAGCATCTGGAAAGTATATCGATAGTGTATTGATGTACAAATTTGTAAAAAAAATGTAGAAACGCAATATATCGCCTCTCTGCATAATAAAGAAGAGATTCTCACTTGATATCAAGTCCGCGCATAGCTAATAACGCCGAACCATATGCAGCGGCTGTGTGCATTGGCGGAACAATTGGTACTTGTAGATAACGACCACGAATTTTTGTCCAAGCGGGATTTTTCGCACCACCTCCAGCCGTATAAATGCGAGTTAGAGGAGTGCTACCGAGTTGTTGTAAAAGTTGATATCCTCGTGCTTCAATACGGGCAATACTTTCGAGCAAACCATGTAGAAATTCTACTGGATTATCGGGACGGGGTTCCAGTCGTGGCGGTAGATGGGGGTCGTTAATGGGGAAGCGATCGCCTTCTTTTAACAACGGATAATAATCAAGCTGACTCTCTTTTTCTGCATCTATTTGATTGCTGAGGCTTTCTAATTCAGCATCGGTGAAGAATTTTCGCAGCACAGCACCACCCGTATTAGAAGCACCACCAACTAACCACAAATCTCCCAGGCGATGACTGTAAATCCCGTATTTTGCATCATCTACGCGAGTGCGACTTAACAGCTTCAGCACTAGCGTTGAACCGAGGGAGGTACTCGCTTCACCGGGCGACTTGGCACCGCTAGCGAGAAAAGCCGCAATACTATCCGTGGTGCCAGCACACACTACGCAATCTTTGGGTAATCCCAAGTTAGTAGCAATTTCAGGTTTTAATTCAGCAATAGATGTGCCTGGGGCAATAACTTCAGGAAGATGAACGGGTAACTTGAGATTTACTAACCATTCTGGATAACATAAATTTTCGACATCGTAGCCTAACTTTAAACAATTTTGATAGTCACTTATGCCCAGTTTTCCATGTAATAAAAATGCCAGCCAATCTGCCTGATGAAGGAAGTAATAATTTTGAATTATAGGAGTAGACCCTTGTACCTGCTCTGAATTTTGAAGCAACCACAAAAGTTTGGCGAGGCTGGAGGTAGCGCTTAATACCGTGTGGTTTGGGGGCGCAATTTCCTGCAACTGCGCCATGACTTCCACCCCTCGCGCATCGTTATAGAGGATAGGTTCAGTAACAGGTTTACCAGCTTCATCGCACAGCAGCACTGTGGAAGAAGTTCCATCGATAGCGATCGCTTTAATTTCCCCGCGTACTTCCAAAGGGATTTGCTCAATCAAGGAAAACAAAGCTTTCTCCCAGCTTGCAGCCAATGCCACTCCCTCAAAGGGATATTCCGCCTCAGCTTGGATCGTCCCATCCGCGTGAATTGCGACGGCTCGTGCGCCAGAGGTGCCAAAATCAATGCCAAGGTAGAGGTTCATAATGAGATTATTGATTCTAGGTTCTAGAGAGACTCAAGTTATTTTATTTGCTATCTCTAGTTAATTAAATTAGAAAATAGGTCTTTAGAGATAGGATTTTAAAATTTTAAAATTGCAAGTTAGTATTACATGAATCAGGTGATTAAATTTATGCCTTATAAACAAACTGACGAATTACCAGATTCGGTAAAAGATCACCTACCCAAGCACGCTCAAGAAATTTTTCTCGCTGCATTTAACAATGCTAACGAAGAGTATAAAGAGGAAGAAACTGCCTTCAAGGTTGCTTGGAGTGCGGTAAAGCGCGATTACGAAAAGGGAGATGATGGGAACTGGCATAAAAAGCCGGAATAGATATGACAACAATAAAATCAGGTTTGCCTGAATGGAGCTTATAGGGAGCTTTTTCCAGGTAAATGGGCGCAATGCGCGATCGCTCTCTCATGTTTGCGAGCGCTGTGTAGAAAATAACATCGACTGGTTTATCGATGCGATCGCCTCCTGAAGAGCCAGCTGAAGCCGCTCAAGCGGAAGTGACAACAGCTCAAGCCGAAGCTGCTGCTGCCCAACAAGCAACGAACAGCACTTCATACCAACGCGATCGCAGTGGAAAGAGATGCGATCGCGCTTATTAACATCTGCAAACAACTCTGGAGTCTGGTTCCTCCAATAGGTAGACAATAGTGCTTCATACCCAAAGTACAGAGGTCACAATGTCTGAACCCACAAGAAGTCCCCAACCAATCATTTTAATTCGAGGTTTTGGTGGACTCGACGTTGCCGACGAGAAAAAAGACACCTACCAGAGATTTAATGTTGGTACCGTTTACCCTCAAAAACAAGGTGAAAACTACATCTACGAGGGGCTAATTCTGCGGTTTATGAAGTCGAACTGGAAGTACCAAGACACCACTAACGTCGTCGGGTACTACGGTAAAACTTATGCCTACGAACCGCTGCTACCGGAGAAACTGAAGCGCTCCACAGATAAGGATATCGTGGAAAAATTTATGCGCTTGAAGGAGTTGGGCTATTTTTCTGGCAATAAGATCATTATCGACCCCGGCATGGCGCTACATCTGCTGGAAACGGTTGAGCAACCCTGGCAAACTCTCTGGGTATTTCGTTACTACGACTTGGACGAGCGAAAATTCAACGTGTATGGTGAAGCACTGGTTCGCTTGATCGACTTTATTCGGGAACTCACAGTCCAAAAGGAAGGCTTTAAGCCCAAGGTGAATATCATTGCCCATTCAATGGGTGGACTCATCGCACGCGAGGCAGTTCAACGCACTTATCCAACCTCGAAGAAACAGAAGGCAGAGAATTACATTAACAAAATTGTCACCCTCGGTACGCCGCACCAAGGCATCAGTTTCCAAATTCTCAAAAATTGGATCAATATTAGTGCGGAAGATGAGTTAAAGCATTTTAATCCTGATTTTCAAAAAGACCCTAGAAATGATGCGGCTTTCGTTAATTTTCACAACTATTTTCCCGCAGAACGACTGCTGACAGTGGTTGGAACAAACTACCGTAGCTACGACGCCGCGATCGCATCCCGGTTAAATCGCGCCTTCTCCCTAGAAGGCGAGTATGGGGCAAACTACAATCGCAGCGATGGTTTAGTCAAACAAACTTCGGCGCAAATCCCCGGCACACCGCGCACTTTCGTCCACAAGTGCCACGGGGGTGACGACTCGCTGATTACTTCACGAGAAGCGTTTGAAGTGGCAACCCGCTTCTTTTTTGGGAACGTGCGATCGCGTCTGCGCTTGGTGAAGGGAAAAGTTACTCGTGGTAAGGATTTCTTCGGCAAGAGCGAATTTTTTCTGGGCGTTTCTATCAAGCCGCGGGGTGTAGATTTCGAGCTTTTCCATCAAAGTAAAGATGCCGAAAATTGCTATGGCCCCTTTAGTCAAGTTGATCCACTTGGCAAAAATGTTAACTTTTCGGAAGCCAATCAGAGTCTCGGTTTTCCTTGGGCAGATACTAACAAACTCATCTGGCAAGGATACCTCGACACGAAAAAGAGCCTCAGTGCCAAAGATATGGTGTTGCGCGTAGAATTTTATATTGGCGAACGCGATCTTTATGGCTTTGGTTTCTCGGACAACAAGATTTTCAACAAGCAGTACTACGTCCGTGCCTTGCTACCAACCAATCTACAGCCCAACCTGAAACTCTACCTCCATGCCGATGAGCAGTTTATGCGGGAAGGCTTCCAGCCTTCGCCGCAGGAGGAGATGCAGAAGGTGAACGGCGGCTGGCAGTTTGATGTCAGAGAAACCGGGTTTGAGGGGACTTTCCGGATCGAACTGGATAGAATTCCCGAAAATGGGCTGCCAATCCCGTTTGTATAGGTAATTCTTGTCACCTCTCCCCAACCTCTCTCCAGAATGGGAGAGCTTTCAATTGTCCTCCTTCCCTTGTAAGGAAGGGGATTAGGGGGTTGGATGTATCTTAAGTAGCGATCGCAGAGTGGGGGCTGAGGACAGTTTGCTTTTCTTTACGAAACTCACAACACTTTTGGTCGGATCTACCTCCAGAATGGTTTTGAGTAACAACGCCGATTACAGCAATCATCATGTCTCAGCCCACAATAGAATCCATCCTTCAAGAAAAACGCTTATTCCAGCCACCGGCTGAATTTTCACAAAAGGCACATATTAAAAGCCTGGAGGAATACCAGCAACTTTATGACCGCGCCAAAGCCGATCCGCAGAAGTTTTGGGCAGAACTTGCAGAACAAGAGTTGCACTGGTTCCAGAAGTGGGATACGGTGCTGGATTGGCAACCGCCTTTTGCCAAGTGGTTTGTGGGTGGTAAAACAAATATTTCCTACAATTGCCTGGATAGACACTTAACTACCTGGCGCAAGAACAAAGCCGCTTTGATTTGGGAAGGGGAACCGGGCGACTCGCGCACCCTGACTTATGCCCAGTTGCATCGGGAAGTTTGTCAATTTGCCAATGTCCTGAAGCAGCTGGGTGTGGAAAAAGGCGATCGCGTCGGGATTTATATGCCGATGATTCCGGAAGCCGCGATCGCGATGTTAGCTTGTGCCAGAATTGGTGCAGCCCACAGCGTTGTTTTTGGCGGTTTCAGTGCCGAAGCTTTGCGCGATCGCTTAATCGATGGACAAGCCAAAGTAGTTGTCACGGCTGATGGCGGTTGGCGCAAAGATGCGATCGTTCCCCTCAAAGATCAAGTTGATAAAGCTTTAGCTGATGGCGCTGTCCCCAGCGTGCAAAACGTCCTAGTTGTCAAACGCACTGGACAAGAAATTTATATGCAGACAGGCGGACGCGACCATTGGTGGCATGAGATGCAAAAGACTATCTCCGCCGATTGTCCCGCCGAACCGATGGATAGCGAAGATTTGCTGTTCATCCTCTATACCAGCGGCAGTACCGGCAAACCGAAAGGCGTTGTGCATACCACTGCTGGTTACAACCTCTACACCCACATGACCACCAAGTGGATTTTTGACCTTCAGGATACGGATGTCTACTGGTGTACTGCTGATGTGGGCTGGATTACCGGACACAGCTACATTGTCTATGGTCCCCTATCCAACGGTGCCACCACCGTGATGTACGAAGGTGCGCCTCGTGCCTCGAATCCCGGCTGTTTTTGGGATGTGATTGAAAAACACGGTGTCAACGTTTTTTATACCGCACCGACGGCAATTCGCGCTTTCATCAAGATGGGCGAAGACTTACCCAACGCCAGAAATCTCTCTTCCCTACGATTGCTGGGAACCGTAGGCGAACCAATTAACCCGGAGGCGTGGATGTGGTATCACCGCGTGATTGGTGGCGAAAAGTGTCCGATTGTCGATACCTGGTGGCAAACTGAGACGGCTGGCATTATGATTACGCCGTTACCTGGGGCAATTCCTACCAAACCCGGTTCTGCTACCCTTCCCTTTCCTGGAATCCTCGCTGATATTGTGGATTTGGAAGGCAACCCAGTCCCCGCCAGCGAAGGCGGCTATCTAGTCATTAAGCATCCTTGGCCTGGGATGATGCGAACCGTCTACGGCGACCCCGATCGCTTCCGCCGCACCTACTGGGAACACATCCCCCCCAAAGATGGGCATTATGTCTACTTTGCCGGAGATGGTGCCAGACGCGATGAGGATGGTTATTTTTGGGTGATGGGGCGTGTGGACGATGTGCTGAATGTGTCAGGACACCGCTTAGGCACGATGGAAGTGGAATCCGCTTTAGTTTCTCATCCTGCGGTTGCTGAAGCTGCGGTTGTGGGTAAGCCAGATGAACTCAAAGGGGAAGAAGTAGTAGCCTTTGTTACTTTAGAAGGTACGTATAATCCCAGCGAAGAACTGAGTAAAGAACTCAAAAAACACGTTGTCGCGGAGATCGGCGCGATCGCCCGTCCCGGCGAAATTCGCTTCACCGACTCCTTACCCAAAACTCGCTCCGGTAAGATTATGCGGCGATTATTGCGAAATCTCGCTTCCGGTCAAGAAGTCTCCGGCGACACCTCTACGCTAGAGGATCGTGGCGTCTTGGATAAACTCCGAGAAGAAGCGTAATTTTTTAACGCAAAGGTACGCAGTAGGGCAGGTTTTAAACCCGCCCCTACCCCAAACGTTCGCCAAGGAAATTCTCTGCGAACCTCTGCGATTTCCTTAGCGTACCTTTGCGTTTAAAAAAGTGTTGGCAGACATTGCCCCCTCTACAATTCAACTATTTTGAAAATGGGCTATTTTGGCATAGCTTCTTATGAAGCTAAAAAGCCACTGGAAGTCAGCATTTATGCAACCCCTTATCTGCATCAGTGTCGGCATATCCCCTGTAGTGCTGGTTCAAACAAGTGTTATCTCTGAGAATGGTGATAGATATTTGTTGTCTTACCCATGTGCAACAGAAGATGCGATCGCTATCTTTAACTCCACTTCAGAGGGGAGAATTAGCGAAGTTAGCACAATGCGTTGTATCTGATTCTGACTCTAATTCAGGCAGAGATTTATGTCCAAACAACTGGTACTCATGGATCACGATGGCGGTGTTGATGACTATCTCGCTACGATGCTGCTGATGACGATGGATGACGTTGAGCTACTCGGCATCGTTGTGACGCCAGCAGATTGCTATGTTCAGCCAGCGGTGAGTGCTACGCGCAAGATTTTAGATTTGATGGGACGTTCAGACGTGCCAGTGGCAGAAAGTACGGTGCGGGGGATCAATCCATTTCCGCGACTCTTTCGCCGCGATTCGTTTGTTGTCGATCATCTCCCGATTCTGAACGAACGGGAAATGATTCAGACGCCGCTAGTGCCAGAATCGGGTCAGGAATTTATGGCGCGATCGCTCCAAGCTGCACCCGCACCCGTCACACTGATGGTAACTGGCCCTTTGACAACAGTAGCCACTGCACTGGATATGGCACTGGAGATTGAAGGGAAAATCGAGAAAATTGTTTGGATGGGAGGTGCGTTGAATGTTCCGGGTAACGTTAGCCGCGATATCGAACCAGGACAAGATGGTTCGGCTGAATGGAATGTCTACTGGGATCCCATCTCAGCAAATCGAGTTTGGCAAACCTCAATCCCCATCGTACTTTGCCCGTTAGACCTCACTAACAATGTGCCGGTGACATCAGAAGTAGTGCGCCAATTAGGTAAACAGCGGCGTTATCCTATTTCCGATTTAGCAGGGCAATGTTATGCGCTGGTGATTCCTCAAGATTATTATTTTTGGGATATTTTAGCGACGGCTTACCTTGCTCATCCGGAGTTTTATGAAGTGCGAGAAGAGGAGACAACAATTGTGACTACTGGCATCAGTCAAGGGCGAACCAAAGTGGAGCCTAGCGGTCGGAAAATTCGGGTAATGCAAAAGGTAGATAAGGAGCGATTCTACGATTACATTTTGCAGCAATGGGCGCGTTAAGGAAAATCATTCCAAGTTTCTGAAAGTAAATAAAAATAGAGGGTTTCCGGAACGGGGCTTTCCTAAAGAGAAGAAAAAATATATATCAGATTCTCGTTCGGAAACCTCTATGTTTACCTCTATTGATTTGAGTCTATCTACCTTACCTAATGGCGTTGCTTCTGGGGATACAACACAAACCTCAACCGTTTTGTGGACACGCAGCACCGCCAAAGGGACAGTTTTCTTTGAATACTCAATTCAGCCGAACTTCTGCACCATTCTTGGCACTGCCAGCGGCTTAGTTACCGATTCCAACCAACCTATAAAGGTAGAGTTAACTAACTTAAAGCCTAGGACAACTTATTATTATCGAGTCACCGACGCTGCTGGAACGTGTGCTGGTGGTCAGTTCCGTACCGCCGCTGAGTTGGGGACTCCTGCTGGTTTGCGGTTCGGGGTGGCGGGGGACTGGCACGGCGATTTAGCACCCTACCCAGCGATCGCTAATGTACCAGAACGTCAACTAGAGTTCTTCGTTGCACATGGCGATACTGCTTATGCTGACCTGAAGACGCCGGATTTAGACAGACCCGCTTCTACCCTTGACGAGTTTCGCATCAAGTTCAACGAAGTTTATTCCGCCCGTCTGGGGTTAAATACATGGGCGGATCTTCGCGCCTCTACTTCCATCCTCGCTACAATTGATGACCACGAAGTTGATGATAATTTTGCAGGTGGCGCACCAGCATCATCTCATCGGAACGGGCGCTTCGGCACGGGTAGCGAGTTAATTAACAATACCGAACTGTTTAAAAATGCTCTACAAGCATTTCAGGAATATCATCCTCTACGCGATGAATTTTATGGAGAAACGGGCGAAGAACGCACGACAAATAAGCGCAAGCTTTATCGTTACAACACCTATGGCAGTGACGCGGCTGTTTTCATCCTAGATACCCGCTCTTTCCGCGATGCTAATTTGCCGCTTTCTTTTAACCCTACTAAGGAACAAGAAAAAGAGTTCCTAACTCGTTCTTTTGAGCCAAATCGCACGCTCTTAGGTCAAAAACAACTTACGGATTTGCAACGGGATTTGCTAGATGCCCAAAATAACTGCATTACCTGGAAGTTTATTTTGATTCCTGAACCAATCCAAAATTTGGGCATCCCCGTTGCCAACGATCGCTATGAAGGTTTTGCAGCAGAACGTACCCAATTGCTGCGTTTCATCAAGGAAAATTGTATCAATAATGTTGTATTTATCTCCGCTGATTTTCATGGCACAGCGGTGAACAATCTCACCTATCAAGAGTCTGCCGATGGGGTTCAGATCCCGGTTGATGCCTTTGACATTATGACGAGTCCGGTGGCATTCTATGAGCCGTTTGGGCCTACTAGCGTAAGATTTTCCAGCCTCACGTCACAGGAAAAAGCTGCTTATGAGGCTCTGCCAACTATCCACGAGAAGGATGAATTTGTCAAAAATTTAGTGGATGCCCGTCTTATCCCCTTCGGCTACAATCCTCTAGGGCTGGAAGGTTCGGGAATTGATACTACCCTGCTTAAAGGTAGCTATGTGGCGGCTCATGTCTATGGCTGGACTGAGTTTGAAGTAGATGCCTCCACGCAACAATTGCGCGTAATAACCTATGGAATTGAACCCTATTCCTTAGAGCAACTAACAGCAAATCCCAGCACTATTATCAGCCGGACGCCCATTATTATTAGTGAGTTTATCGTTAATTCCAAGAATTAGGAAATAAGCGCGCTCGCTTTCAGCATCTTTTTTTTGGGACTCACTCACTAGCTAAACTTAAATCTTCTCAAAACGAATCATTACAGCAATATAAAACACTAGAGACGCGATTAATCGCGTCTCTACTCATAAATAGACGATTCGGTAACAAGCGGCTTAGCTTAAAAAGTAATTCTTCCCTCATTGAGTAATTTGTAGCCGCCAGCCAAAGCCGCAAAGCCGACAAAGAAGTTCCAGAGGCTAGTTTGTCTTAAAATAACGCCACCGCTCATAAAAACTAGCACAATTCCTAAACCCAACAAAAATGCTCCAAAGTTGCCTGTTTCTCTTCTAAAAAACATTAAACAAATCACACCGCCCATAATGGCTAAAACGGAACCCATTGCCGGTAAGTTCCGCCAATAGTAAGGGAAGTAGTGACTAGCAAAAATAATATTTTTACCTAAAAAGTAAACTCCAGCCAGAAGCAGGATGAATCCTAAGTGCTTATGTAAAATAAATTACACATAATAAAAAGTAGAATAAGCTAAAACAAAAGTCAAGAAAACAAGAGACTTATGAGATTTATTAGAGATTTAAGCCGAGAAACTCAAAGGATTCTCAAAAGAATTTATAAAGAAAGTAGACATCATCAA